>JAAZBK010000043.1 GCA_012513855.1 Acidimicrobiales bacterium | reverse complement strand
GTCAGCTGCTCGCCCGCAACGCTGGTCGGGTGTTGGAGCAGGAAGCACGTGAGATGAGCCTCGTTGCAGCAGTGGTCGATACACAGCCACTTCTGCACGAGAACTGGGCTGGCGCCTGGGGGCTGGCGGGGGCTTGGTGGGGGTGCGGAACCAGAGCGCTCGACGGTCCGCGGCAAGCGAAGCGGTGCACACGTAGGGTTCGGCGATGGACATCCGGGTCTCTGTAATCGGTGCCGGCTCGTGGGGAACCACCGTGGCGGCTCTGGCCAGCCGAAACACCCCCACCATGCTCTGGTCGCGGCGTGAGGAGCTGGCCCAGCAGATCGACCAGGACCACGAGAACGGCGACTACCTGGCCGGGTTCCAACTGCCCGCGGGGCTCAGGGCCACAGCCGATCTGGAGAGGGCCGTGAGCGGTGCCGACGTGCTGGTGATGGGGGTTCCCTCCCACGGCTTCCGCGGGGCCCTGGAGGCGGTGAAGCCCTTCCTGCGCCCGTGGGTGCCGGTGATCTCGTTGAGCAAGGGCCTGGAGATCGGGACCCGGCTGCGGATGAGCCAGTTGGTGGAGGAGGTTCTGCCCGGTCATCCGGTGGGCGTGCTCACCGGCCCCAACCTCGCCAAGGAGATCCTGGCCGGCCACGCTGCCGCCAGCGTGATCGCCATGGACGACGAGAACGTCGCCCGGGCGATCCAGGCCCTGTTCAAGGGCGATCTCTTCCGCGTGTACACCAACGAGGACATCGTGGGCAGCGAGCTCGGGGGAGTGCTGAAGAACGTCATCGCCATCGCGGCAGGGATGGCCGACGGGCTCGGAGCCGGCGACAACACCCGGGCCGCGGTCATCACCCGTGGCCTGGCGGAGATGACGCGCATCGGGGTGGCTCTCGGCGGCGACCCGATGACCTTCGCCGGGCTCACCGGCATGGGCGACCTGGTGGCCACCTGCATCAGCCCCCAGAGCCGCAACCGATTCGTGGGTCAGTGCCTCGGAGAGGGACAGAAGATCGACGAGATCATCGCGACCATGAACATGGTGGCCGAAGGGGTGAAGACCTCGAAGGTCGTCATGGAGATCGCCGACGAGCAAGGCGTCGAGCTGCCCATCGCCGCCGAGGTGCGTGGCGTCTGTCACGAGGGTCGCTCCGCCACCGAGGCCTACGACGGACTCTTGAACCGAGGCTCGACGCGCGAGATGGACTCGCGGTCCTTCGGCAGGTAGACCCGCCGGATCATGTTCCGTCGTTCCTCCAGACCCCCCGCCGGCCAGACCGATGCCCAGGCCGGCTCCAGCCGATCAGCCACCGAGGCGGCCGACGCCGCGGTCGGACCAGGGCTGGTCGAGGCGCTGACGGCCGAGGGCTGGTTGCTGCCGCGGGGCCTGCGGAACCGCACCAGCCGCTGGTCGCTCGTCGGCACCGTCGCATCTCCCGTCGCCACCGCGGTCGACCCCGCCGGCCTGGTGGTCGGCGAGGGTTGGAGCCTCGACTGGTGGGTGGGCGCCGACGATCGCTGGAGGATGCCCACCCGGGAGGCGTCCGTGCGTCAGACCCTCCTCGGCGACGCGCCCGTCACCGAGACCGTCGTGCGGGTCCCTGGCGGCGACGCGGCCCACAGGGCGTTCGGCATCCGGTCGCCGCGTCCGGTGGGCGACGAGTGGGTGATCGTCGAGCTGGAGAACCGCACGACGATCCCCTTCGCCTCGGTCCTGGTGGTTCGCCCGTTCGTGGCCGATGCGGTGGGTTCGGTGGGAGAGATCACCGTCGAGCCGGTGGAGGGCGGTAGGGGTCGAGACGTCGCCCACCTGGTGCGCATCGATGGCCGTCCGGCCGTGGTCCTGCCTCGTCGTCCGGCGAGGGTGGCCGTCGGCAACCGCGAGCAGGGCGATCTGGTGGACACCGTCGCCTCGGGCGCTGCCGGCACAGATCTGGTGTCGATCGAATGTCCCGACGGCCTCGCCACCATGGCGTTCGTGTTCCCCACCCCGCACACCGCGATGTTGCGGGTCGCTCTCCCCGTGGGCGAGGTGGGCGAGGTCGTCGACTACCCGCAGGTGATCCCCGATGCCACCACGGTGGCCGCGGGCTGGGAGGTCCATCGCCGCGGCCCGCGCTTCGAGGTGCCCGATCAGCACGTGTCCGCCGCGCTCGAGCGGGCCCGGGCCCACATCCTGCTGGCCCACGACGGAGAGGCGGTCCGCCGCGACGGCAGGGCCGGCGCCGACATGGAGCTGGGCGCCACCGACGTGATCCTGGAGGCGTTCGACCTCCTGGACCGACCCTCCGAGGTCGGCGTGGTGGTCGCTCGATGGCTGGAACGACTGGCCGTCGCCGACCCGGCGACCGATGCGCTCGCGCTCACCGCGGTGTCGAGGCACTGGCTCCTCCATCGCATCGACGAGCTGCTCGACTGGTTGCTTCCGGAGGTGGCGGCCGCGGTGGAACGACTCGACCGGACCGAGCGCCGGCGCCGCATCACCGATCCCGTGCTCCGCTGGCGGATCGCCGACGCGCTGTCCGATGCCGCCCGCATGCTCCACCACGCGGGGCAGCCCGACGCCTCGACGCAGGTGCACACCCTGGAGGAGCGCTACCGCGTCGGTGCCCAGGCTCCGGTGGGCGCGCTCGACGACGCCGCGCACGCCGCGTCGGTGGCGGCGGTCGACCGGCTCTCCTTAGCGTCGGGCGTCGAGCTGGAGCAGCTGATCGCCGACGGCGGTACCACCAGTTCCTGGCCCGGCCCCGGTCCCAGGGGCCGCGTCATCGGTCACGACCTCGCGGCGTCAGCCGCCCTCATCGGTGCGGTGCGGCGGAGGTTGGTGGTCGAGCAGGCCGACGGGCTGGCCCTGCTGCCCGAACATCCCGAGGGCTGGTACGGCGGTGGGGTTGAGGTGCACGACCTGCCCACGGAGTGGGGCAGCGTCTCCTACGGGATCCGCTGGCACGGCATCCGCCCGGCCATCCTGTGGGACTTCGTGGCCCACGAAGGCATCGGGCCCATCCGCCTCACCGTCCCGGGACTCGATCCCACGTGGTCGACCACCGAGCCTCGCGGCGACGCTCTGCTCGCCGAGGTGGTGCCCCCGAAGGGTCTGAAGTCGCTCACGATCGTGGCGGAGCACCCCGACATCGACCCGGCGATGCGACGGCCCGGCGACGACCCGGGACCGCCGCCCGCCTCGCCGCCGCCCGAGGGCGGCTCCTTCTCGTGAACGAACCGGGCGACACCTCCGACGAGGCCGAAGCGCCCGGCGAGCCCGGCGACGCTGACCCGGGTCCCACGGGGGAGGCCGATCGTCCCGAGACCGATGCCGGCGGTGGGAGCACGGGAACCGCTGGGCCCGCGCTGTCGCCCTCGCTCGTCGCCAACATGAGCGGCCTCCTCCGCAACGCCGGGGTGCCGGAGGACCAGGTGGCAGATGCCGGTCGCCACGGGCACCTGCCGCTGCTGGTGGTCGAGAACCTGGTGCTGCCGGAACCGGCCGACCACGACCTGGCCACCGTGGTGGAGGCCACCGGGCTGTCGGCGGAGCTGATCACGAGGGTGTGGCGATCCCTCGGGTTCGTCGAGCCGAGGCCGGGCGACCGGATCTTCACCGACGTCGACATCGACCTCCTGCGCACCATCGGCGGTCTGCTCCAGATGGGCGTGATCGACGACGAGCTCGTCCTCCAGATGTCGAGGGTCCTCGGCTCCTCGCTGGCGCGGATCGCCGCGGCGCTCGTCGACGCAATCGAACCATCCGACGAGGCGGTCGACGGTCGCGCCGAGGGCCTCCTGCCACAGACCCTCCGGGATGAGGGCGCCGACGCCGGCGGCTTCGCCCAGGTGGCCCCGGTGCTGTTCCCCACCCTGCTGGAGGTGATGGGGTTCGTCTGGCGTCGCCACGTCCAGGCGGTGGCCCGGGCGCGGATCACCCGAGAGCACTCCGGCTCGGATCCCGACCACATGGTCGTGGGCTTCGCAGACCTGGTGGGCTTCACCGCCCTGAGCCAGCAGATCGGCACCCACGAGCTTGCCGCGGTGGTCGAACGCTTCGAGACGATCGCCTACGACACGGTCACAGAGGCCGGCGGGCGGGTGGTGAAGATGATCGGCGACGAGGTCATGTTCGCGGTGGGCCACGAACGGGCGGCAGCCGAGATCGCTCTGCGGCTCTCGGAGACCTACCGGGACGACGACGAGCTGTCCGACGTCCGGGTGGGGCTGGCGTCCGGTCCCGTGCTCCAGCGCGAGGCGGATCTGTACGGGCCGGTGGTGAACACCGCCAGCCGGATCGTGGGCATTGCGTTTCCCGGTACGGTCGTCTGCGCAGCACCGGTGCGGGAGGCTCTGGCCGGCGACGTCGACTACTCGTGGAAGTCGATCGGCAGCCGGAACCTCAAGGACATCGGCCGCGCCCAGCTCTACGTCCTGCGCCGCGCCGCCGACGGCGAACGGCCGCGGTCCTCACGGCAGCGAGCCGAGGCCCGACGGGCCGAGCGGCGCGAGGCCCGGGTGACCGAGATGGAGGAGCAGCGGGAGAAGAGACCGCGGCGCGGTAGGTCAGCCGGCCGGTCCCGTTAACGTTGGGGCGTGAGCCCGATGTTGAAGCGGATCCTCCCGGTCGCCGCCGGACTCGTCCTGCTGGTCACGGCCGGTCTCATCGCCCTCAACAGCGGTGGTGACTCCACCGACGCGCAGACGCGGCGAACGACCAGCTCATCCAGCACCTCCAAGGCATCGGCCCCCACCACCACCACCACCGAGCCGACCACCCCCGGGTTCGCGGTGGCCGACGCCGTGGTGCCGAACGTCATCCTCTACAGCGAGCCCGACGTGGTCGACGAGGAGCTGCCGTGGCTGGCGAACCCCACCCACGAGGGTCTCGCCGTGGTGTTCCAGGTGCTGGAGGAGCGGAGCGAGTACCTGAAGGTCCGGGTGTCGGCTCGCCCCAACGGGCTGGTGGCCTGGGTGAAGCGCGACCAGGTGTCGATCCGGGAGGTCCCCAACCGGATCCTCGTCGAGGTCGGCGCCCGGCGCGTGACGGTGCTCAGCGGCGACGACGAGGTGCTGCTGCAGGAGACCGCCGCTGTGGGGTCGGACCGCACGCCCACGCCGCTGGGTCACTTCTTCGTCGACGGCATCGTCGACCTGGACTACAAGGGCGGGGCATATGGTGCCTACCAGGTGAGCGTCAGCGGGTTCAGCGACGTGCTCACCTCCTTCGGTGGTGGCAACGGCCAGATCGCGCTCCACGGAACCAACCGACCCGATCTCCTCGGTCAGAACATCAGCAACGGCTGCGTCCGCCTCTCCAACGAGGGCATCACCGCGCTGGCCTGGCTGGCGCCCACCGGCACCCCGGTCGAGATCGTCGCGTAGTACCGCCCGGCGACGTTCAGTCGTCGAGAGCCAGGGTCGCCACGCGGTGCGGAGCGAGGGTCATCGTGGTGTCGAACCGCTCGCCCGTGGGGTCTCCACGAAGGTCGGTGACCTCGCCGACCCGGCCTTCGACGGTGAGCTCGGCGGGCGTGGCCGACGGGTTGAAGACCCGCAGCTCCAACCTTCCGTCGGGCCGGCGGGTGAGCGCGCTCACCTCAGCGCCGGTGACGGTCAGGCGCCGTCCCGACGCCTCGGCGTCGCCGAACCCGGCAGAAGGCATCCGGGAGACGAGCAGCGGCGTGAAGGCGTCGTCGGCCACGGCGTAGGGGTCCCGTCCCCCGGTGTGCAGAACCAGGTCGGCCCGGAACCGCCCGATCATCTGAGCCTCGGGCGTGGGGGTGGACGGCCCGGCCGGCAGAGCGCGCATCCGCATCGGCCCCTGGGAGATCACGCCCACCGAGCGGAAGAGCGTGACGGCGATCTCACGGTCGAGCACCTCGTACTCGGGTAGGCCGTCGTGGACCACCAGGAGCCCCCCTGCGGTCACGAACCGCTGGCTGGAGAAGGTGGGAAGCCCGAACTCGTTCGGGCCGCCCTCTGCCGTGAGGCCCCGCCGGACCGTCCCGAAGGCGCACTCGGCCTCGGAACCGTCAGCGGACGCGGGCAGTGGGAAGTGGATGCGCAGACGATGGTCGCGAACCTGGTTGTCGAGCTCCACCGACACCCGGATCACGTCCTCGCCGGCCCGAAGCTCCACGGTGGTGACGATCACGACCTCTTCGGAACCGACGCGGCGGTCGTCGCTCACGTGGGTGGGCCAGCGGTAGCGACGGGAGACCTCGATGCGACCGCGCACGGGTCCGGCCTCGGTCACGAGCACGTCGACGTCGTCGGGTCGCTGCACGGGGCCGGCTTCAGCTGGCGGCGACCAGTTGTAGGTGTCTCCGGCGTCGCCGTCGTCGACCAGGCGACCCAGCCCCTCCAGGCCGTTCAGCGAGAACGTCCCGTCGTTCTGGTTCACCCCCACGGTGATCAACCCGTTGGTGAGACCGACGCCGTCGGCGCGCACGGCGTGGTGACCGAGCGGTGCGGGAGACAGGCCGCGCCACCCGAACCCGGGCACGGTGCCGGTGCGGACCAGCACCTCCTGGGACGGGGCCCGGCGGACGGTTTCGAGGGTGAACAGGGCGCCGGGCTCGGCCGCCACGATCGCTTCGATCTCCTTGCGCAGGGCCTCGTGGTCGACCGCCTTGGGCGAGCGGTCGGCGATCAGCCGGGCGGTCCACCGCGACGGCTCGTCGCCGGTCGCCTCGCTGGTCTGGACCAGCTCGGCCCTGCTCACCCTGGGGTCGTCGAGCGCTGCCCGGAGCACCACGGCGCGCGCCGCCTCGGCCTCCAGCGTGGGGCCGATGTCGACGGCGGGGCGGAGCGACACCTGCTGGGTGTCGGGAGGCGCCACGTCGCCGGGCAGGATCGTGCTGACGACGCCGGAGCGATTCCGGGCCGAGGGGTTGACCACCACCGCCGGCTGACCCGACTGAGACAACGCCCGCACCAACGCCCGATCGGTGAGGGCCTGGGCCACGATCGTGGCCTCCGAGTAGCGGTGGAGCACCGCCCGGTTGACCTCGTCGGCGGAGCAGCCGCAGATCGAGTCGTGCGCGGCGTTGCGGACGACGTCGCGCCAGGCGACGTCGAGGAACGCCCCCGGCCAGTCGGCGGCAGGCAGCCAGCACGCGTTCAGCGGCTCGGCGACCCGTTCGAGGCTCCGCTCCGCGAGCGCCGCCGCCTGCTTGACGTCGGTGCGACAGGAGGCCACGCCCATGAGGACGTTGGTGCGGGCGCCGGAGCGCATCTCGCCCTCCCAGGTGGGCAGCCCGTCGACCGGAGCCTTCGCCAGGTGCTCGGCCAGGCTGGTGATCTCGTAGCGCTCGGCGCCTCCGGCCAGCTCGTGGGCCTGGGCCACGACGTCGACCAACCGGGCCTCGGGCAGCTGGTGGTCGGTCCCGTTCATCCAGAGGACCGAATCGCCGACCAGGGGACCCTGGGCACGGCGGAACTCCTCGACGTCGGCCAGCAGGGCGGCTCCGTCGGCGGGGAGGCGGGCGCCGTTGCTGTAGCCGTCGGACAGGTACTCGGCTCGAACCCGCGATCCGTCGGGGGCCTCCCACCAGAACGCCGGGGCCTCGATCTCGGACGGGACGCCGCGCCACACGACCGCGTGCTCGAAGCCGAAGCCGGCCAGGATCTGGGGCATCTGGGCGACGTGGCCGAACATGTCGGGCAGGTAGCCGACGGTCATCGCGCCACCGAAGTCCTCTGCTCTGGCCAGTCCCATCCGCAGGTTCCGAACGTGGGTCTCGCCGGACACCAGGAACTCATCGGGCAGCGTGTACCACGGTCCCATCGTGGTCCGGCCGGCCTCGTTGAGCCGGCGCAGCCGGCCGGCGCCATCGGGACGGATCTCGAGGTAGTCGTCGATCACGGCCATCTGTCCGTCGAGCTGGAAGTGGCGGTAGCGCTCGTCGGCCTCGAGCGTGTCGAGGAGGAGGTCGACCAGCTCGACCAGCTGCATCCGGAACAGCGGGTACGGCTTGTACCACTCCCGATCCCAGTGGGTGTGCGGAACGACGTGCACGGTTCGCATGGCTGCCACGCTAGGAGGCGAGCGATGGAGGTGGCACCCGGGCCGGTTCCCACCGCCTGCTCGGCCCGACCCGGGTCGAGCAGGCGCCCGGTCCGGATGCCGGTCGCTCCGCGAGGTGACAACATCTGACCATGCGCGTCGCATTCGGAACCGATGAGTCCACCGACCTGACGTCGGGCATCGTCGACCACCTGACCAGCCTCGGGCACGAGGTGGTCGGTCCGGTGGACGCGGCATGGCCGCTGGTGGGGCAGTACGTCGGGCGGGCCGTGGCCACCGGCGAGGCGGACCGCGGGATCGTCTGCTGCTGGACTGGCACCGGTGTTTCGATCGCGGCCAACAAGATCGGCGGCGTGCGCGCCGCTCTTTGTTCCGATGCCGAGACGGCGAGGGGAGCACGACGGTGGAACGACGCCAACGTGTTGGCGCTCGGGTTGCGGGTGACGTCGTCGGCGATGGCGCGCGAGATCGTCGACGCCTTCCTGGCCGACGAGCAGGTGGACCCGGAGGAGGTCCACAACATCGGCCTCGTCGAGAACCCGGAGTAGGTTCGCCGGCATGACCAAGTTCGTGATGCTGTCGACGTTGGGGCCGGACGGGTACTCGCGGTTGCGCGACAGCCCCGGTCGCCTGCGCGAGGTCAACGCCGACGTGGAGGCGATGGGCGTGAAGGTCCTCCACCAGTACGCCGTGCTGGGCCAGTTCGACTTCATCACGATCCTCGACGCACCCGACGAGCAGGTGATGGCCAAGGTGGCCACCACGCTGGCGGCGCGCGGCACGCTCAAGACCGTCACGCTCACCGCCATCGAGGTCGACGACTACATCGAGACCCTCGGCGGCGGCACCGGGTCCTGAGCGGTCATCCCTCTCGGCTCCGGGTCAGAACAGCGTGGCCTGGGCGTCGGGGCGTTCGTAGCGGACGGCGCCGGTCCAGGGCAGGTCGTCCATGAACGCCCAGCTCCGCCGGTGGATGGCCGACGGCCCGAGGCCCCGCAACGCCTGCTTGTGGCGCGGGCAGGGGTAGCCCTTGTTCCAGGCGAAGTCGTAGGCGGGGAAGTGCTCGTCCTCGGCCCGCATGATCCGGTCACGGCTGACCTTGGCCAGTATCGAGGCAGTGGAGATCGAGAGGCACGAGGCGTCGCCCTTGACGATCTTGCGGGTGATGCCGCCGCCCACGAAGTCCCAGTTCCCGTCGAGCAGCACCTGGTCGGGCTCGACGCCCAGGCCGTCGATGGCTCGGCGGGCCGCGAGGCGCTGGGCATCGGACATGCCCAGCTCGTCGCACTCCTGATGGGTTGCGTGACCGATCGACCAGGCCACGCACCAGTCGGCGAGCCGGTCGAAGAGGGCCTCGCGCTCGCCCTCGGTGAGGGCCTTGGAGTCGCGCACCTTGTTGACCCTGCGGTCCCGGGGCAGGACGGCGGCTCCGATGGTGAGCGGTCCCGCCCACGAGCCACGCCCGACCTCGTCGATGCCCACCACCACCTCGTGGCCCGCAGCCCACAGCTCGCGCTCGACCGCGAGCCCGGGGGCCCGGCGCTTGAGCGCCTTGCGCAGCTGGGGAGCGGTGGTTCCGGCCATCGGTCCGAACGCTACCTGTGGGCGTCGGATCGCCTCCACCGGTGACCGCCACCGCTCACGTAGTGTCACGCTGTGACCGAAGTCCCTCTCAGCGACCCGCAGGAACGGCGCCTGTCAGAGGGTACGAAGGTCGAGGTCCGGGGAGGCTTCGACGGGTCGTGGAACAGCGGCTTCACGGTCGAGGAGGTCACCGAGACCGGCTACCGGCTCCGCCGCCGATCCGACTCCCAGGTGCTGCCGGGCGAGTTCGCGGTGGGAAACGTCCGCCGGGAGCGCAAGTCGATGTGGTGGGTCTGAGACAACCAGACGTGCGGGGGGGCACCACCCGTCATGGGCCCGCCGCAGCCGCCCTGAGGTGCGATGCCAGCTCAGCCAGCGACACCCTGGCGTTGAGGCCGCTGGTGGAGGGCATCACGTAGACCGGCGTGGGGCCGACCGGGTGGGGCTGCCAGCCGAAGACGGCCTTCCGGTCGCCCGACGCCACCCGCCACGGGCCGATGCCCACCACCACCAGCGATCGGGGCTCCAACCACGAGCAGAGCCGGGCCAGTCGGTCGAGGCTGGGGACGTAGTCGTCAGAGGTCAGGTCGCTGGCCCTGGGGGTCGGCCGCTTCACCAGGTCGGTCATGCCGATCGACCGTTCCCGGAGGAGGCGCCGCGGGTCCCGTGGCACGTCGCACAGCCCGGCGGCCTGGAGGGCGGGCCAGAAGCGGTTCGACCCCGTCACGTATCCGACTCCGGCCTCGGCCGCGTGGACCGACGGGTTGATGCCGCAGCACAACAGCCGCATGCCGGGCCCGACGTGGTCGGGAAGGGCGAGAACGGCCCTCGCCGAGATGGAGACCTTGGCGACCCCGGAGCGTTCCGGGGGCGAGGTGCGGAGATCCTCCACTGCGAAGGCGGCGTCGGTCACCACGGCGGCGAGGCGGTCGGGATCCCACCAGGTGAACCAGCGGCCGGGGATGTCGTCGCCCGAGTCGGGAGTCGACACCTCCTCGGCGACGCCGTGCGGAGCCGAGCGCGCCGAGGGGTGGGTGAACACGGTCAGCTCCAGCCGGCCGCCGACCGACATCACCCGGTGCACCTCGGCCAGAGCGAGGGGCAGGTGGGCGCCCGGTAGGTGCTGGTGGGCCTTGGACGCCCAGACGCCGCTGAAGGTGTGCCGTCCGAAGGGCAGGCGGGCCAGGTCGCATCGGACGACGGGAACCGTGGGGTTGGCCGACCGCGCCGCCTCGACCATCGACCGGACGGCGTCGGCGCCCACCGGAGAGGGCCCGAGCAGCCGAAGGTAGTGACCGGGGCCGCACCCCAGGTCGAGCACCCGCCGTGGGAGGATCCCCGCGGCCTCGGAAGCGAGTCGTTCGGCCCGGTCCGGGTCCTGGACGCCCCGTCGAACGGCGTAGTCGCCTCCGATGCGTTCGTACGCCTCCAGCGTGGATTCGTGCACAGCCGGATCCTCGCATCCGGAGCCGGTCCGGGTCTCCTGCCCGGTTTCGGCGGGTCCAGCTCAGAAGAGGCCGAGCTGGAGGCCGCCGCCGAGCTCGGTGAGCGGGATCCACTGCTCGCCGCCGCGCGGACCCACCACGCGGACCTCGATCTGCTCGACCGGGATGGCACGTGCCCGGCCCCGGTCGTCTCGGAGGCCGACGGATCCATCGGCCTCCCGCCGCAGCACCACACCCTCCCGAAAGCGCTTGTCGGACGTGCCGACGTAGCGGATCAGCTGGCCGATCTCCAGCCCTAGTTCGGCCAGTCCGTCGTCGATGGGGGAGGTGCGGCGGCTCACGGTCCGGTGGGAGGGTCGAGCGGGCCGAGAGCCCCGAGGATGCGGGCCTGGAGGCGGCGCATCCCGGCCAGCCAGCGGTCTGGGTCCTCGGCCCTTCGGCGGTAGTACTCGGCCACCTCGGGGTGGGGCAGGATGAGGAAGTCCTCGCTGATCAGCCCCGCGATGACGGCACGAGCGACGTCGACCGGTTCGAGCAGGCCCTGCGACACCACGGTCTCGATGGAGCTGTGGCCGGCGTCGTTGGCGATCATGTCGGTGCGGACGCCCTGGGGGCACAGGCACGACACCTTGATGCCGCGGTCTCCGTAGGTGATGGCGAGCCACTCGGCCACCGCCACCGCGGCGTGCTTGGTGACGGAGTACGGGAGATCACCGATCTGGGTCAGGAGGCCGGCGGCCGAGGCGGTCGACAGGAGGTATCCCTCGCCGCGGGCGAGCATCGACGGGAGCACGGCCTGAGCGGCTTGGACGTGGGCGAGCACGTTGACCCGCCAGATCTGTTCCCACTGCTCCGGGGAGGCGTCGAGGCCGGCCCCCGAGCCGATGCCGGCGTTCGACACGAAGAGGTCGATCGGACCGCTGCTCGACTCGACGTCGGTGACCAGGCGCTCCAGCGCTCCCGGCTCGGTGACGTCGACGGCGTGGGTGGTCGCCCGTTCGTCGAGCCGCTCCGCGGCTGCGGCGAGGTGCGGGGTGTCGAGGTCGGCCACGGCCACCGACCGGGCCCCGGCGTCGAGGAAGGCCTCGACCAGCGCCAGGCCGATGCCCTTGGCGCCGCCCGTGACCACCACCACCCGGTCCTGGAGCTCCATGTCCGAACCCTACCCACACCCCACCCGGCCCGGGTGTGGGCCCGGGCCCGGGGTGGACCGGGACCGGAGCGAACTGGTTCTGGTCACCGGATGTGGCCTGCCCGCGCGCTTGCGGTGACCAGAACGAGTGTGGCCTCGGGTGGGCGAGGGTGGGTCCTAGGCGCTGGCGGCGGCCTCGAGGGTGTCGGCTATCACGCGGGTGCGGTCGCCGCCCCAGGGCAGGGGCATGAGGACGGGCACATCGACCCCGGCATCCACGTACTCGCGGATGGTGGCCGCCACCAGGTCGGCATCGCCGAGCACGTCGATGGCATCGCACATCCGATCGGAGACGGCGGCCACGGCTCCGGCCCTGTCGCCCTCGGCATGGCGCTCGCGGATCTCGGCGACCTCGTCGGCGAAGCCGGCACGGACGAAGTTGGCGGCATAGGAGTCGACGACGGCGTAGGAGAAGAGATCCTTGCGTGCCTTCTCGATCCCCTGGTCGCGATCGCCCACTCCGGCGTGCACGTAGGCGTAGATCTCGGCGTTGCCGCCCGCCCTCACCTGCTCGACCGACCAGTCGACGTGCGATGCCGGCAGGTAGTTGAGCAGCACGCCGTCGGCGACCTCGCCGGCCAGCTTCAACATGGCGGGGTTGAGCGCGCCCACCACCACCTTCGGCGTCCGCTCGCCGACCTTCATGCCGAGGCGGAACCCGCGCACCCGGTAGAAGTCGCCGGCGAAGTCGACCTTCTCGCCGGTTAGGCACTCCTTGACGAGCGTGACGTACTCCCGTACCTGGGCCAGCGGCCGTTCGCCGTACTCGGCTCCGTGCCACCGGCTCGTCACCACCGGCGAAGAGATCCCGACCCCGAGGCAGATGTCGACGTCGGGGTGGAGGGCCTGGAGGGTGGCGGCTCCCATGGCAGCCAGCATCGGGGTTCGAAGCTGCAGGGCGAGGACGCCCGTGCCCAGCCCCAGGCCCGGCGCGGCGGCCCCGGCTGCGGCGAGCACGGAGAACGCCTCCGGCCCGGTGGTCTCGGCGGTCCAGTACGACGAGTAGCCGAGCGCCTTGGCCTGCTTGGCGGTCTCGACCGCGGTCTGGGGCCCGAGCGGCATGAGGCTGGCGAAGGTGACTCCGAGCTTGGGGTGGGTCATGCCCGAAACCTAGATGGTGGCGCCGATCCCCACCGGTGGCGGTACCCGCCGGGCCGCGGAACGGGCAGGCCCGAGCACCCGATGGCAAACATGGCCGTGGATTGTCGGTGGGGACCGGTATGGTGGTCCTCGTGACCGAGACTGCACCGTCTGTGACCGTGATCGCCGAAGCTCTGGCCGTGATCGACCAGGCTCTCAGCACCATGCAGCATCGGGAGCTGGTGTCCTCCAGCGAGGTCAGCGATCTGCTGCTCGACCTTCGTCTGCTGTTGGCCACCGCCCCCGAACCGCTCGTGGTCGAAGAGCTCCAGGTCGCTTCCAGCGTCTGACCTTCCGCCAGGAGCCGGGCCGCGTGGCGGTCCGGTCCACCCGCGCGGCATGCGCACGCTGCCGGTCGGGGCTGGTCAGCCCGCCAGCGAGATGAGCTCGGCGAACGAAGCCTGGATGGCCGACGCCAGCTCGTCGGGGTCCTGCACCGCCGCGGCGTCGACGTGGAGACCGAGGTTGAGGTTGCCCCGGTAGCTCATCGTGGTGAGGTTCCAGGCTGTACCCATCAGGGGTCCGAGCGGATAGTTGCCCAACATCAGCGCGCCCCCGATGAACAGGTCGATGGGAGCGGCGCGCAGGTTCGACGTGGTGAAGTCGACCGTCATGACCTGTTGGCGAGCCAACCGCACCAGGGCCGGGCGGGGGACGAGCTTGCCGGCGCCGGCCAGCGAGGCGAACAGGCCCATGGACCGCTCCGACTTCGTCACCACCAGCCGTTCGTGGATCTCGGCGAAGCGGGCCAGAGGGTCGGCGCCCACCGGCACCACGACCCGAGTCGGGGTGAAGGAGTTGCCGCCACCGTCACCTCCAGAGCGCGTGCTCACCGGCATCGACATCCTCAGCTCTTCGACCGGCAGCCCTCGGTGGCGGTGGTAGGCGCCCGCTCCACCGGCAGCCGCTGCCACGAACAGGTCGTTCACGCTGCCGCCGAGCGCGTGCGCAGCATCGTGCACGTCGGCCAGGGAGACGTCGAACACGTTCAGCGACCGTTGGAGGGAGCGCTCGGTCCACAGCGGCGAGAGGTGGGTGCCCGTCACGCCGAACTGACGGATGATCGAGCGCACGGTGTCGGCCGATTCGCCGGGCAGCTCGCCCAGCACGGCAGCCAGCCGGGTGGGATGTAGGACGTGGTCGACAGCCGAACCGACCCGCTCCTGGACCTGGCGGGCGGCGCTGCCCACGGTGCGGGTGAGCGATGCCGCCAGATCGAGCGCCAACGGTGGTCGGGGCACAGGCGGCGGCCCGTCGTCGACCGGCTCGGGCTCGGGCGGGTTGCGTTCGAAGTCGATGAACTCGAGCGACATCTTGATGCCGCCCTCGCCGTCGGTGATCGTGTGGTGCATCTTCTGCACCATGGCGGCGCGTCCGCCAGGAAGCCCGTCGATCACGGTGAACTCCCACAGCGGGTGACGACCGTCGAACGGCGTCAGCTCCAACTGCGACGCCAGGGCGCAGGCGTCGGCGTCGGTGGAGCCCTCGGGCAGCCGCAGGTGTCGGATGTGGTGGTCGATGTCGAAGTCGGGATCGTCGACCCACACCGGCGACAACAGGCCGACGCCGGGCTCGACGCGCCGGCGGAGACGGGGGATCAGGCGGCTCGCCCGCCACAGCCGTCGGCGGAGGATTCCTAGGTCGGGAGCCTGGTCCAGGAAGGTGATGTTGGCGAAGTTCGAAGACAGGTGCGGGTCTGATTCGAGGGTCCACATGAGGGCCTCGAGATCGCTCATGCGCTCCGGTCCGTGCGCGGCATCGCCCGATTCCACAGCGATGGACCCTAATGCTGCTTCCTGCTCGGGTCGCAGAGAGCGATGCGTGACGTCGAGCTAGTCGGACGAGAACGCCACGATCCTGACGGCGATCTTGGCGAAGGCGGCACCGAGGACGGCTCCCGCGATGACGTCGGATGCGTGGTGGATCTGGACGTGGACCCGGCTGGTGGCCACCACGCCGGCCAGCGCGTAGTAGAGCGGCCGGAGCTGCGGGTCGTGGGCGCTGAGCACGCCCGCGGCCGTGAAGGCCGAAGTGGCATGACCGCTCGGGAAGCTCGATGTGAGCGGCTTGCGGAGCGAGTGGGGGCGGGGCGTGACCGCTATGGGTCGGGGTCTCCGGAACAGGCGCTTGATCCCCTGGTTGACCACGAGCGACTCGACCAGGAGCACCCCTGCCAGCTTGAAGGTGGCGTCGGCGTCGCGGTTGGAGCGCAGGCCCTGGGCGGCGCCGACGAAGTGCCAGATCAGGCTGAAGTCGCCCAGCTCGGAGGCCAGGTAGAACACCCGGTCTGCTGCCGGCCGGCCGCGGAGCAGCCGCCCCCACGCGTTGTCCACCCAGTCGTCGAAGCGGTCGATCGGACGACCCATGACATCGTGGGTCTCACGCTCGACGTCTGGCTCCTGGCCGTGCATGCGATGTGGTCTGCTCGAGGTCAGGACGCCAGGTCCACGGCCGTGCCCACCAGGGAGGGGTCGCCCCCCTGGGCCGGGCAGTAGGCGTGGAACGAGCACCAGTTGCACAGGGCACCCGGGCGGGGTCGGAAGTCCTCTCGCTCGCAGGCCGTCTCCACCGCCTGCCAGAGCGCTCCGACCTTGCGACGGAGCGCGTTGGTGGCCTGCTCGGTGGGCTCGGTTGCGATGGTGATGCGACCGCTGAGGTAGAGGAGCTGAACCGAGGCTGGTCTGACGCCGAACAGCTCCTCGCACATCAGGGCGTAGAAGTGGACGCCCTCCATGCGGGCCTGCTGTTGGTTGGGCCCGGGAACGCGACCGGTCTTGTAGTCGGTGACCACCAGCCCCCCTTGGTGGTCCAGCTCCAGCCGATCGATGATTCCGCGCAGCCGCAGCCCTCCGAGGTCTGCCTCCAGCCGCAGCTCCAGTCCGATGGGATGGATGGTGGTGGGATCCTCCATCTCGAAGTAGTTCTCGACCAGCCGGGCGGCTTCGATCTGGAACCGGGCCTCGGCGTCGGCATCGAGGTCGAGGCCGGTGAAATCGGGTTCTTCGCGGAACTCTTCCATGGCCCGCTCGAGATCTGTGACGGCGTTGGCCGGCGTGCGGTCGGCGGGCTCCCGCTCGAACAGGTGCTCCAGCGCCAGGTGCACCAACGAGCCGCGGCTGGCGGCGACGGTGGGCTCCTCTGGAAGCCGGTCTATGGCCGAGTAGCGGAAGGCCAGCGCGCAGTCCTTGAACGACGACACCTTCGAAGGTGAGAGCGTTTCGGGAAGCGCGAGGGCCATGGACCAAAGGTACTCGGGTGGGGTGACAGCCGAACGCCGCCGGTTCTTGGATCGGTTGCCGGGCGAGCGTCTGGCCAGGAGGTGGTGTCGGTCCCTTTCCCGTAGTCTTGTCACGATCTGATGTCTGAGGAGTGCAGTTGTCGTCAACGACGGACATGGCGAAGGACGACGAGGCGGCGAGTGTCGCCGAACCCGTCGACGGTCGGACTGCCCGAGCCGTCCGAACCCGAGAGGCGATCGTCGACGCAACCATCGCGCTCCTGGCCGAGAACGACCTCCGGCCGTCGGCGCCGCGCATCGCCGAGCGGGCGGGTGTCTCGGTCCGGTCGGTGTTCCAGCACTTCGACGACCTGGAGACCCTCTACACCGCGGTGGGAGCCCGGGTCCGTGACCAGGTGCTCCCGCTGATCCTCCACATAGATCCGGCCCGGCCTCTGGAGGAGCGGATCGTGGACTTCGTGCACCAGCGGGCGCAGGTGAACGAGGCCCTCACTCCCACCCTCCGGGCGGCGGTGGTCCACGCACCCGGTTCGCGTGCCATCAACGACCAGTTCCAGACCGGCCACGACTTCGTCGGAACCCAGGTCGCCCAGGTCTTCGGTCCCGAGTTGGAGTTGGCCGGCGACCGCCAGGTGGTCTTCGACGCGCTGCTCACCATCGCGTCGTGGAGCGTCTGGAACTCCGTCCGCAGCCTCAACCGGCGTTCCGAGGCGGAGGCCGAGCGTCTGCTCGTCCACATGACGGCCAGCACCCTCGGTCCCGTGGTGGGGCGGGACCTCACCGGTCTCGTCGACGTCGTGGAGCAGGCCGGGTCCGTTCCGTCCGCCGATCTGTCCGAAGCAACGTGACCGAACCGGACCTCCTCGCCTGGGGCCGTCGGCTGGTCCCGAACCTGCCCACGGTCGCGCGCCTGTACCTGCCGGGCAGCGCTCTGGACGCGCGTCGCCGTGAACTGGTGGCTGCGCTGGTCTCGGGGGCGTGCCGGGCCGACGTCCTCGCTGCACTGCACATCTCCTGGCTGGAGTTCCTGGGTCCGGCCGAACTCGACGACGTCGACGACGAGCTGTTCCGTTGGGCTGTGGCTGCGGTGGCCACCGGGCCCGACGAGGACCTGCCGCCCTTGCCCGACGGGCTCAGCGAGGCGGCCGGCCAGGCACTGGCCGCGGCCGTGGCCCACGGGGTCGTGTCGGCTGTGGCCGTCCACCGCGCCGGAGCGGCGGTGGAGCGCGTCCTGGGGCGGCGCGAGCTCACGCTCCCCGGTTTGGCGTCCGATCTGGTGGCTGCTGCGCTCGCGGCGCCCACGGTGCTACCGGTGGCGGCGGCGGCCGGCGCCCTGGCCGTGGTCGGGAGGATCGTGCCCGAGGCCGCGGAGGTCGACGTCGATCCCGATCCGAACCTGCTCACCCAACTGCTGGCCGATGCGCTGCCCACGTGGCTCGGCGGGGCGTGGGCCAGGGTCCTGGTCGCCACGCTGCCCGTCGAGATCCCGATGTCGTGGCGTTCGGGCCCCACGGTGGCGACGGTGCGCGTGGGTCGAGGGCGGGTCCAGGTCGTGAACGGTCTCAGCGAGGATGCCTGGGCCCTGTTCGACGGCGACGTAGACAGCCTGGTCCGTGCCGGTTCGCACCGGATCACCCGCGAGGTGCGCACGGCGCACGCCGGGCGCTGACCAGCGTGCAGAGCCACTCGGCGATCGACCCGGCCGCCGCTCTTCAGCGCACCCACGAGTGGTTCGAGGTGAACAGCGGTTGGGCTCCCCCCGACGAGTACACCCTGATCGACTGGGGGCTGGAGGGGATCGGTCGCGCTCCCGACGACTGCCTGGTGGCCGAGTACGGGGTCTGCCGCCACGGCCTGGTGTCGTGGCAGGTGGTGCTCGACGATCTGGAGGACTACGACGCCACAGCGGTGAGGGCGCGCGCCGAGCGGTAGCGACCCCGGTGGCGTCGCCCATCCAGGGTCGCCGCCTGTGGCCGGCGGCTTACGATCGCGGTCGATGCAGGGAGCGGAGACCACCTTCGCCCGGGTTCGCCAGGTGGTGAGCAGGCGGCTGGGCAGTGCGACGCTGGTCCTGCGGGTGGACGACACCGACCAGGACGTGATGTCCCTGGAGGGGATCGCCTCGCTGGTCTGGGCGGTGCTCGAGGTCCCCGCACCCGAACGTCGGATCATCGCTGCGCTGGAGCCGCTGGCACCCACGGAGGTGGACGTCACCGCGCGCGTTCGCGAAGCCCTGGAGCTGTTGGAGGGTGCTTCGCTGGTCTCCACGGCGGCTGGTGACGGCGAAGACTGCGAAGCCGGTGGCGAGCGCTCGGTGGGCGACGCCGGCGGCCCACTGCCGGTGGGCTCGGCATCCGGACGGGTCCCGACCTCGCAGATCACGTCGTGGTTCGCGTCGGTGGTGGCGTGGCGGGCGACCGGGACGACGCCGGAGGATCCGCGGGGAGGGTCACGATCCAGCTGGACCCTGGTCCGTCGGGACGGGTCACCGCCACCATCTCCGGTCTGAGCGACGCCGCTGAGGATCGGGTCGAAGACGAGGCCGGAGAGGCACGGCGCGAACCGGATACCAGCCGTTTCACCCTGCCCGCCCCCGCGCTGGCCGACAGGATCCTCGGACTCATGACCAGGGCCCGGCTCGAGGCCGGTGGCGGTGTGACGCTCCACGGCTCGGCGGCGGTTGACGACGACGGCCGAACCGTGCTGGCGCTGGCGACGTCGGGCAGCGGCAAGTCGACGTTGGTGGCCCACCTCGTGGCATCGGGCATGGGCCTCTTGAACGACGAGCAGGTCACGCTCCACCCCCGCGCCGGGGTCATCGGAGGCTTCACCAGACCGGTGGCGGTGAAGCCCGGGGGGAGCCAGGTACCTCCCCGAGCCGGCCGCTTCCGCCTACGAAGGTGCCGACCACACGCTCCTCGTGCCGGCATCGGCCCTCGGTGCCCGGCACGTGTTGACCGGCAACCCGTCGCTCGTGGTGCTCCCGCAGCGGGGTGGCCCCGGCGCGCCGGACTGGGAGGTTCTCGCACCACTGGACGCGGTGGAGGCGCTCGCCGCCAACAACTTGGACCTGGCGGTCGACCCGGTGGCCGGCTTCGAGGCCTACGCGTGGCTGGCCACCTCCGCCACCGTGGTCAGATTGCGCTACGAGACCTCATCGGAAGGGGCCGAGGTGGTGCGGCGCATGCTGGCGGAGCCCGACCTCGTGTCCCCACGCAGCCAGGACATCCGCCTCCAGGTGACAGAGGCTCCTGTGAAGGGCCCGGAACCCCAGCGCCGGCTGGGAATCCGGCCCGGCGTGGTGACGGTGGGCCACCGGGAGGGCGGCCTCTTGTTCGATCCGCTGTCGCGTTCGGTGGCGTCGCTGAACGCGGCCGGGATGGACCACCTGTCGAGGCTGCCCTCGCGGCGCTGGCCGGCCGACGACGAGGCGAGGGCGTTCCTCGGGAGACTGGTCGACGAGGGAACCGTCGTGGAGTCCTGGAGCCGCGCCACGCTCGAACCCGACGACGGCGGGCATCGAAGGGGCACCGGGCGGGCCGGGCCGACTCCGCCGGCCGTGGTGGCCTGGGACGGCCCGGGTCTGACCCGAGACGACCTCGATCCGGACCTGGTCTCGCTGGTTCGTCACCTCGCAGACTCCGGGGCCGGAGGTCGCGCCGGCGAGTCCCTGGTGCTAAGCCCGCACGGCCAGGTCCTGCGGCGTTCCCTGGACGCTGCTGGTCTGGACGCTGTGGTGGCGACCCACCGCCAGCCCGGTGCGGCTCGGTCGGGCTGGAGCAGCGGCGGAGCGGGGCGCCCGACCGTGGTGGTGGTGCCGATCGAACGGATCGCCGAGGTCGCTCCGCACCTGCTGGCGGCACCCCGGGGCCTGCCGGTGGTGGTGGTCCACTCCTCGGAGTGGCCACCGGTGGCCACCAGGCGGACCCGCTACCTGGTGCGGCTCCTGTCATGGCGGCACCGGCTGCGGGTTCTGGTGACCGGCGCCGCACCCAGGGTGGCGACCGCGACGGCTCTTGGCCTCCAGCCGTCGTGCGTGGTGGAGATCGCACGCACGGGCCACGTCCAACCGGTCGACGAACGGCACGGCGACGAGATCGCTCTCAGAGAAGCGTTCGAGGTTCGGCCAGAGGACCTGGTGGTCGTCTCGCTGGTCGAGTCGGTGGCCGACCACGATGTGGAGGACCTCCTCTCCGTGGCCTTCGAGGCCCGCCGTCGTGAGCTTCCGGCTCGCTTCCTGCTGGTGGGTGGCGGACCAGCACTGGCCCAGGCCCAGAGCCTCCTGCTCAGGTCGGGAGCCGACCGGACCGTCACCCTCGTGGAGGCACCCCCGGTCATCGACGGGTTCCTCCTCGGTGCCGACGTCCACCTTCTCGTCGGCTCGGGGCGCTCGGCTCCTCGACAGGTGGTGGCGGCGATGCACGCCGGCGTGCCCACCGTGGCCGCCGGCCCGGGAATGGGAAATGCAGCGCGGCTGGTGCGCCACGGCGGCGGGATGTGGGTGCCCGGCCGCGACCCGGTCGGGGTGGTCGACGTGCTATCCCATCTCGCCGGTGACCGACCGGGGCGCCGTGCCCTGGGGATGGCCGCCCACGACGTGGCCGTCGCCCACCACGGGTCTCACGCGGTGGCCGCGGTCGCGGTCGCGCTGACCGGCTGGCACGAAGGCGGGGCGGGGCAGCCCCGGACGCGGCCCTGAGGGCGCGCCGGGTGCTCGGTGCACCCGGCGCGGCCAGGAGATCAGCTGCTGAGCGCCTCGAGGGTGAGCTTGAGCTCGTCGTTGAGGTTGGCGGG
>JAAZBK010000303.1 GCA_012513855.1 Acidimicrobiales bacterium | reverse complement strand
CGGTCATCTGCTTCAGGGGTCGGATGTCGAAGCCTGGCGTCTTCATGCTCACCAGGAAGTAGGTGATGCCCTTGTGCTTGGGCACGTCGGGATCGGTGCGGGCCAGCAGGATGCCCCAGTCGGACTCGTCGGCACCGGAGGTCCAGACCTTCTGACCCGACACCACCCACTCGTCTCCGTCGCGGATGGCACGGGTGGAGATGTTGGCCAGGTCGGACCCGGCGTCGGGCTCGCTGAAGAGCTGGCACCACACCTCGTCGCCCCGAAGCATCGGCGGGAGGTAGCGGCCCTTCTGCTCGTCGGTGCCGTGGCGCATGATCGTGGGACCGGCCATCCCGATGCCCACCGCGAAGGTGGTGGTGGCCACGCCGAACTGGCTGGCCTCCTGGGTCCAGATCGACGCCTGCATCGACTTGCCGCCCCGGCCGCCGTACTCCTTGGGCCAGGTGATGCCGGCCCACCCCTCGTCGACCAGGAGCGCCTGCCAGGCCTTCACCCGTTGCATGAACTGGTGTGGGTCCATGGTGCCCTCGAGCATCCCGGTGGAGAAGTCGTCGGGGCTCCCCTTGGCGGGCGCGTTGGCCACCAGCCACTCCCGCGCCTCGGCCCTGAACGCCGCTTCTTCCGGGGTGTCATCGAAATCCATCGACGCAATACTAGAACACGTTCTAACTCCAGGTCTGAAGCCAGCCCCGGGTGACCCGGATCACGGTCCGGCGATTCGGTGGCAGAATCGGCATCCAGCTCACGTGCAAGGGGAACCCATGGAACGCCTCACCGGACTCGACGCAGCCTTCCTGTACCTGGAGACCCCCACCCACCACCTCCACGTGGCCATGACCATGGTGCTCGACCCGAGCACCATGCCCGGCGGCTACTCGTTCGACAAGATCAAGGACTTCATCGCCAAGCGGCTGCACCTCGTGCCGCCGTTCCGGCGCCGGCTGGTGCAGGTGCCGCTGAACCTCCACCACCCGGTGTGGATCGAGGACCCCAACTTCGACATCGACAACCACGTCCGTCGCATCGGCTGCCCGGCTCCGGGCGGTCGACGCGAGTTGGGAGAGATGGCGGGTCAGATCGCCAGCACCCCTCTCGACCGCCGCCGGCCGCTCTGGGAGATGTGGGTGGTCGAGGGCCTCAAGCAGGACCGCATCGGCATCGTCACCAAGGTCCACCACGCCGCGATCGACGGCGCTTCGGGCGCCGAGCTCATGGTCCACCTGTTCAGCATGGAGGCCGACACCCCCGACCCCGAGCCGCCCCCACCAACCGATCCCGACCACATCCCCAACGAGTTCGAGCTGCTCGGCTACGCCGCGGCATCCAAGTTCCGCCGCACCATGAGCCTTCCCCGACTGCTCGGGAGCACCGCAGGAGCGGTGAACCGGGTGGTCCAGGGCCGCCGGGACCCCAACGTCATCGTGGGCGCCGCGCCGCTCACCGCCCCGCGCACATCGTGGAACGGTCCCCTCTCCACCTCGCGCGACGTCGGGTTCGCCCGCGTGCCCCTGAACGACATCAAGGAGATCAAGCAGGTCTTCGGGTGCACGGTGAACGACGTCGTCCTCGGCCTCTGCGCCGGGACGCTCCGCGAGTACATGAAGGGACACGGCGACCTGCCCGACACCCCCCTGGTGGCCACCTGCCCGGTCTCGGTCCGCCCCGGCGGAGAGACCGACATCGGCAACCGGGTCTCAGCCATGTTCACCCGGCTGCACACCCACGAACCCGATCCGGTGGCACGCATCCGAGCCATCCAGGAGGTGACGGCCGGCGCCAAGCACGAGCACAACGCCGTGGGTGCCGACATGTTGCAGAACTGGGCCGAGTTCGCCGCACCCAACACCTTCAACCTGGCGGTGCGCCTCTACTCCGGCCTCGGGCTCACCACCAGCTTCCGGCCGATCCACAACGTGATCATCTCCAACGTGCCGGGACCGCCCTTCCCCCTCTACTACGCCGGCGCCCGCATGGTGGCCGCCTACCCCATGGGACCCACCATGGAGGGCGTTGGCCTCAACATCACCGTGTTCAGCTACGAGGAATCGGTCGACTTCGGCTTCATGGTCGACCGGGAGCTGGTGCCCGACGTGTGGAACATGGCCGACGGCGTTCGCGACGCGCTCGAGGAGCTGAAGGTGGCCGCCGGCCTCCAGCCAGCAACGAAGAAGCCCCGCTCCAGGTCGAGCGCCAAGGCCGCCGGCAAGTCGTCGCCGAAGGGACCGCCGAACGGATCGACCACGACCGTGTCCAAGCCGGCCGCCAAGACCACGTCTCGCACCCGCAAGTCGCCCCAGGCCGCCCGCAAGGCACCCATGCGGGACACGACTGCGTAGGACCCAGAACTAGAACCTGTTCTCATTCTTGGTGGTAGAACTGGACCATGGGCTTCAACATCGCCGACCTGTTCGAACGCGCCGTCGATGCCGTCCCCGACCGCACCGCGGTGGCCTGCGACGGTGAGCGGCTGACGTACCGGGAGTTCGACCAGCAGGCCAACCGGCTCGCCCACCACCTGCTGGCCCAGGGCTTCGGCCACGGCGACCACATCGGCATCTACGGCCAGAACTCCCTGGAGTGGATCGTGGCCATGATGGCCGCCTTCAAGATCCGGGCCGTCCCCATCAACATCAACTACCGCTACGTCGAGAACGAGCTGTCGTACCTGTTCGACAACGCCGACCTGGTGGCGCTCGTCCACGACCGCGACTACACCGACCGGATAGTCGCCGTCCGTGCCGAAGCACCCGGCCTCCGCCACTTCGTTTGCATGGACGCTCCGGCCGGATCCGCCGGCGACGCCGATCTGGCGGCGCTCGGATCGGTCCCCTGGCCAGACGCCCTCGCAGGCGGGTCGGCCGAACGCCCCCAGCTCGACCGCAGCGACGACGACGAGTACGTGATCTACACCGGCGGCACCACCGGCATGCCCAAGGGCGTGGTCTGGCGCCACGAGGACGTCTTCTTCGCCTTGGGCGGCGGGGTCGACGCCTACACCAACGAGCGGGTGACCCACGGCCACCAGCTGGCGGAGAAGGCGGCCACCAACGAGAACCCCATGGTGGCCCTCAACCCCGCTCCCCTGATGCACGGCGCCGCCCAGTGGGGCACGTTGCGGTTCCTCTTCGAGGGAGGGACCGCTGTCTTCGTCAGCCGGTTCGAGCCCGCAGCGGTGTGGACGGCCATCGCCGACGAGAAGGTCAGCACCATCCTCATCACCGGCGACGCCATGGCCCGGCCCCTCGTGGAGGCGCTCCAGGCCGAGCCCGACCGGTGGGATCTCTCGTCGCTGTTCGTGGTGTCGTCGAGCGCGGTGGTGTTCTCGCCGTCGGTCAAGGAGGAGCTGTTCGAGCTGCTGCCGAACATCATCATCGTCGACGCCATCGGGTCGTCGGAGGGCGGCATGAACGGCATGGTCGTCCAGACCAAGGGCCAGACCGACAACAACAGCAGCGGCGGTCCCACGGTCACCGCCGGGCGCGACGCGGTGGTGCTCGACGACGACCTCGTCCCCCTGCCTCCCGGCACCGGGCAGGTCGGTCGCCTGGCCCGCACCGGCAACATCCCCATCGGCTACTTCAAGGACCCGGCCAAGACCGCGGCCACCTTCCTCACCGGTCCCGACGGCACCCGCTACGTGGTGGCCGGCGACTTCGCCCGCCTGGAAGACGACGGCCGGATCACGCTCCTGGGCCGGGGCTCGGCCTGCATCAACTCCGGGGGCGAGAAGATCTTCCCCGAGGAGGTGGAGAGCGTCCTCAAGACCCACCCCGACGTGTACGACACGCTGGTGGTCGGCGTGCCCGACGCCCGCTGGGGCCAGGCGGTGTGCGCCGTGGTGCAGCCCCGAGATGCCGCCAAGCCGCCCACCCTCGAGTCGCTGACCGACTTCGCCCGGGCCCACGTTGCCGGCTACAAGGTCCCCCGCCACATGGTGGTGACGAACGAGATCGTGCGCTCTCCCAGCGGCAAGCCCGACTACCCCTGGGCCACCAAGCTGGCCCGGGAGTCGACCACCGCCGAGTAGGCGCTCCGCTCGGTACTGCTCTCATGCTCTGAGCGCGTCACCGGTCGGTCGACGTGAGTGAGTCCAGTCGGTCACGCAGGTGCACACGTTCGACGTCGTTCTCACACAGCTCGATCGCTTCCCGGTATGCGGTCTCGGCCAGCTCGGCGTTGCCGGCTCGGCGAGCCAGGTCAGCTCGCACGGCCGCCACCCGGTGGTTGCCGTGCAGCTCTTCCTCGAGACCGGCGAGCAGTTCCAGTCCGGCGGCCGGTCCGTCGGCCTCCGCCACCGCCACCGCCCGGTTGAGCCGCACCACCGCCGAGCCGGTGAGCTCCTCGAGGTCCGCGTAGTAGGCGGCGATCCGTGCCCAGTCAGTCGCTTTGGCTGTAGACGTCCGGGCGTGCTCAGCCGCGATCAGAGCCTGGAGGCGCAGCTCTTCGGCGTAGCCGTGATCGGGCTCGAGGCCGACCACCAGCCCGAGCCCAGCTGCGATCTCGTCGCGGTGCCACGAATCCCGGTCCTGTTCGTCGAGGGTCACCAACTTCCCGCCGCTCACCCGAGCGTCCCGGCGAGAGTGCTGCAACAGCAACAGCGCCAGCAGCGCCCGAACCGGCGGGGCGTCAGGCACCAGATCGTGCAGGAGCGCCGCCAGCCGAACCGCGTCACCCGCCAGGTCGGCCTGCAACAGGTCCGGGCCTGCCCCCGGCGTGTAGCCCGCGGTGAAGGCCAGGTAGACCGTCCGACAAACCTCGTCCAGGCGCGACCTCAGCTCGTGTTCGACGGGGGCGCCGAGCGGGATGCCCGCGGCCACGATCTTCTTCTTGGCCCGCGTGATCCGAGCCGCCATCGTCGGCGTCGGCACCAGGAACAGCCGGGCGATCTGATCGGTCGAGGTTCCCATCACCAGCCGCAGCGCCAGCGCCGGCCGGGATTCGCGCGGCAGAGCCGGATGGCAGCACAACAAGATGAGCTGGAGACGGTCGTCGCCGATGTCGGCGCCCAAGCCGTCCGCCAGATCGTCGCCCGCGTTCTCGTGCGGGTCGGTCATCGGGTTCACCACCAGCAACGGAACCTTCCGGCCTGCCACCTCCTCGGCTCGAAGTCGCCCGAGGATATGTCGGTGCGCGGTGACGTAGAGCCATCCGCTGGGGTTGGCCGGAACCCCGTCGACAGCCCAACGGCTCGCTGCTCGGGCGAAGGCTTCGGACAACGCGTCCTCGGCCAGATCCAGGCGGCGGCTTCGCGAGACCAGTACCGAGACGAGCCGACCCCAGTCGGATCGGAAGGTGTCGGCCAGTACCTGGTCAGCCCATGTCTGGGACCGGTCGGATCTCGATGTCATAGGCCGGCAGCATCCTGCACAGGTCGATCACCGTATCCAGGTCGGGTGCGTCCAGCAGGTAGTAGCCGCCGATCTGCTCGGTCGCCTCGGCGAAGGGTCCGTCGGTCACGGTCATCTCGCCGCCTCGGGTTCGCAGCGTGGTAGCCATCGAGCCGTCGTCCAGCGCTTCGGCCGACACGATCTCCACCCCGGCCCGGTTGGCACACTCCTTGTCGAACTCGGCGTGCTTGGCCATGCCCGCCTCCTGCTCCTCTGCGTCGAGCTGGTCCCACAGCGGCATCTCTCCGTAACCGGCCAACAGAACGAAGTACTTCACGGCAATCTCCTCGGATTCGTCGCCGGCGTCGGTCGCCGACAGCACCATGACGCGTGAACGACTGCGAAATCGACAGATGGTCGGTGAACTTCTTCCGACGGCGGCCGACCTCAGACTTCCAGGGAGGCGGCGAGTCGTTCGAGCGTGCCGCTCATGGTCTGACGGTTGCGGGCATGACGATCGTCGATGCCCGACATCTGCTTGCTGAACTCCATGGCCGACTCGGGTCGCAGATCCTCGCTCCACTCGATGACCCGGGCCCCGGTCTCAATCGGCTCGATCCGGTAGCCCCACGTCGAGAAGTGGAACTCGAACATCGAGCACTCGAAGGCGAACGCCCGACCCGGATCGGCCTCGATCACCTTGCCCTGGCTGGTCCACTCGTGTTCGCCGTTGCGATTGTGGCCGTCGAAGGTCGCCCCGAGGGCGGGGCCGTCGAAGCCGTCGTGCCACTGACACGTGTGGCACTCCTCCGACCACTCCCCCATGCGGGTGACGTCGGAGATTGCTGCGTACACCGCCTCGGGCGAGGCGGCGATGTCTCTGGAGATCTCGATCCTGGTCACGG
>JAAZBK010000042.1 GCA_012513855.1 Acidimicrobiales bacterium | reverse complement strand
GTTGGTGGCCATGCCGGGGCCGGTGATCAGGTAGCCGGCCTCGTCCATGTCGAGCTGGCCCTTGAACAGGTCGGTGTTGGGCCGGTGGCCGATGGCCACGAACAGCCCGGTGACGTCGAGCTCGGACAGATCGCCCGTGAGCGTGTTGCGCACCGTGACCCCGGCGAGCTTCTTGTCGCCGTTGATCTGGGTGACCTCGTGGTTCCAGAGCATCTCGATCTTGGGGTTGTTGAACGCCCGGTCCTGCATGATCTTGGAGGCTCGGAGCTCGTCGCGGCGGTGGATGAGGATCACCTTGTCGGCGAACTTGGTGAGGAAGGTCGCCTCCTCCACGGCGGAGTCGCCGCCACCGACCACTGCGATG
Source organism: Acidimicrobiales bacterium (assembly GCA_012513855.1). Lineage (GTDB taxonomy): Bacteria > Actinomycetota > Acidimicrobiia > Acidimicrobiales > Iamiaceae > Aquihabitans. Next base: position 1,707 of record JAAZBK010000042.1, on the reverse strand, counting down.
GTGTGGCCGCGGAAGAAGAACCCGTCGCAGGTGGCACAGGTCGACACCCCGTACCCGATGAGCTCGCGCTCGCCTTCGAGCCCGAGCATCAGCGACTGGGCACCGGTGGAGACGATCACGGACTCGGCTAGGTAGGTCGGTTCCGCGGCATCGGGGTCGCCGACCCACAGCTTGAAGGGACGCTCGGACAGATCGACGCGGCTGACCTTCTCGTAGCGGGTCTGGGCTCCGAACCGCTGCGCCTGCTCCCGGAACCTCATCATCAGGTCGGGCCCCATGACGCCTTCGGGGAACCCGGGGAAGTTCTCCACGTCGGTGGTGAGCATGAGCTGGCCGCCGGGTTGATCAGAGGTGGATGACGGCTCGCCCTCGAGCACCAGGGGCTCGAGGTTGGCCCGGGCCGCGTAGATGGCCGCCGTGAGCCCGGCGGGGCCCGAACCGATGATGACGACGTTGTGGGACTCGGACACGAGATCTCCTGTTCAGAACAGTGGTTGCGCCAGTTCCAACAGCGCGGACGTGCGGACTCTTCCGGTGGACCTCGGGCGTGACCGACGGCTCAGGACGAGGTTGGAACGGGCTTGTTCGCCTTTCGCAGCAGGAGCACCCCGCCGAGGCTGAAGAGGACCGCGAACCCGAGGTAGATCGTCCAGATCTGGCCCGGGAGGTAGTTGTCGAGCAGCCGGATGACCCCCACGAGGAGGACCACCGCTGCGATGGTTCCCACCACCGCGATGATGATGCCGTAGACCAGCGCCCTGGATGCGACGAGGGCAGGCTTGGTGGTCTTGTCGCGGACCTTGGCGATGGTGTCGACCACGGTGTCGGCGGCCTGCTTCGGCCACTCGGCCGGGACCATCGAGGTCGTGGGCTTCGATCCGTTGGACGTGGAGGGCAGCGCCATGGCACGACCCTACCCGCGGCGCTGCCGCGGCTCGTCGTGGAGGAGGTCGACCGCGGGGGCGGTCAGCGCTGGAAGGTGAGGACGGGAGTGCAGCTGATCTCGTCGACTGCGATCACCAGCGTGGTGTCGCGTCCCTCGTCGGTCCGGTAGGGCATGTCGTATACCACGACGAAGGCGCCGTCTACCTCGGCCAGGCCGACGTCGGTGGGTTCGCCGGAGGTGGTGAACAGGCCGTCGACCTTGCCCAGGCAACGGAAAGCGGCGGTGAGGTCGTCGGTGATCCCGGTGTCGGGCAGCGGCCCGGCACCGGTGGCGGGGAACCCGTCGCGGAGATGGACGCGGAGCGCGTCGGGATCGGGGAAGGTCCCCAGGTAGACGAGGGTGGGTGCGTTGCTCCCCGCTCCGGCAGTGGTTGTGGAGGGCTCAGCCGTGCCCGCTACCTGGTCGGAGGCCGCTCCGGCCTCGGGGGCCATCTCCGTGGCGCTGGCGCCGTCGTCGGCGGACCCTTCGTCGGCGTCGGCACCCCGTGACGACTCCGCGTCGTCGGTGCCGATCGATGATCCGACCTGCTCGAACGCCATGTCTGTCTCGCCGGCGTCGCGCCCGGTCCACACCAGGGCCAGGCCGATGCCGACCAGCAGGGCGACCACGGCCGCCACCGCCCACATGGGCGGGCCGCCCCTGTGGCTGCTCGGGGGGACCGGGACGATCTGGTGGTCGTCGTCGGGCTGGCTGGTGTCGCCGTCGGAGGCGGCCATGGCGGCGGCGACGATGAAGTCGACCTGGCCGTCTGACAGGGGTGT
>JAAZBK010000302.1 GCA_012513855.1 Acidimicrobiales bacterium | reverse complement strand
TAGCGCTCGACCAGCATGTGCCACATCGAGATGATCGAACCCAGCCCGGCCAGGACGATGCCGTAAAGCCGGATGTTCTGGTCTCGCCGTACGGCCGCCACCCCCAGGAGCGGAACGAGCGGGTACATGGCGATCCGCTGGAACCAACACAACCGGCACGGCGGGTAGTCGGCGATCTCGGACAGGTAGAGGCTGCCGAGCATGCAGGTGGCGGCCACCGCGAACGCCGCCCACAGCGAGAACGGTCCGAGGCGGGCCCGCAGCTTCGCCCACCGGCCGGTTGCCGCCGCGACCACGCAGACCACCGTGATCGCCTGGGCCACCACCGCCAGCACCGCGAACAGGAGCGTGTAGGCCTCGGTGTCCAAGTGGGTCCCATTCGTTCCGGTCTCGGGGCTGGGTCCCAGTGGACGTTACCGGCCGGCCTCAGGGGGAGGGACTTTGGTCCCTGGTCGTGGTGACGACCGGCCCTGAGGCTCCAAACGGGGTTTCGGCATGATTCACCTCGTACCTCTGGATCACGGTGCGCGAGAGTTGCGCCTTCCCAGTGCCACAACCCACAGCTAGGAGCCTCCAAGGTGTCTCCCGTAAGTCAGTCGCTGTTGTCACGCTTCGCCGTGGTCACATCGATCTTCGCCCTGCTCATGGTCGGGGTCGTCGCCGCCACCCGCCCCGACGGGGGAGGCAGTTCCGCGGTCGCCGCGGGCCCCGTGCCCGTCACCCTCACGGAGTTCGCCATCAGCCCCAACCGGGTGGTCGTGACCCAGGGTGGATCGTTGTCGATCACCAACAGCGGCTCTCAAGCCCACAACGTCGCCATCACCGACACACCCCTGGTGACCTCCGACCTGAGCGGGGGCCAGACCGAGACCCTCGACGTGTCGAGCCTCGAGCCGGGCGAGTACGAGATCTTCTGCGCCGTCGCCGGCCACCTCGAGGCAGGCATGGTCGGAACCCTCGTGGTCACCGACGGGAGCGCTGCGGGCGACCAGGCAGCCGGAGGATCCGCCGGTGGCGGTCACGCCGGTCACGACGACCTCGCCAGCCTCGACCCCATGGGTGAGCACGCCCAGCGGATCAACAAGGAGTTCGAGGACGCCATGTCAGCCGGCGTCCAGACCTACCTCGAGTACGCCGACAAGTACGCCGCCGGCGAGGTCGACAAGGGCAACCGCAAGCTCGAGCCCGAGATCCTGGAAGACGGCACCAAGAAGTTCGAGCTCACCGCCGCCATCACCGACTGGGAGGTCACGCCGGGGAACATCGTCAAGGCGTGGACCTACAACGAGCAGGTGCCCGGACCCTGGATCCGCATCGAGCCCGGCGAGAAGGTGCAGATCGAGCTCACCAACAACCTGCCGATCTCGACCGACATCCACTGGCACGGCATCAGCGTTCCGTTCGAACAGGACGGCGTGGCACCCATCACCCAGGACTACATCCGCCCGGGCGAGACCTACACCTACGAGTTCACCGCCCCCGACCACCCCGAGCTGGGCATGTACCACGCCCACATGCACGGCCAGGTCGCCATCGTCAACGGCCTCTTCGCGGTGTTCCAGGTCGGTGACGTCGATCTGCCCCGGGGCCGCACCATCAGCGGCGTGGAGATCCCGGCCGACCTCCAGATCGACCAGGAGCTCCCGATCGTGGTGAACGACGCAGGGGTGATCGGCATGAGCATCAACGGCAAGGGCTTCCCGCTCACCGAGCCGGTCGTGGCCAAGCAGGGCGAGTGGGTGCTGATGCACTTCTACAACGAGGGCCTCCAGGGCCACCCCATGCACCTGCACCGCCAACCCCAGATCGTGGTGGCCAAGGACGGCTTCCCACTCGAGGCTCCCTACCGAATGGACACCATCTGGGTATCGCCCGGTGAGCGCTACAGCGTCCTGGTCCAAGCCCAGGAACCCGGCATCTGGGCCTTCCACTGCCACATCGTCAGCCACGCCGAGAGCGACGACGGCCTCTTCGGCATGGTCACCACCATGATCGTCGAGTAGTCACCGGAAACCGGGAGGCGGCGACGTCGCCTCCCGGTTCACCCGCCTGGGGCCCGGAACCTGCCCGACCGAACCGACCACCCACCTAGCGAAGGAACAACAGTTCAGTGCTTCCGACGATCTGCCAACCGAGCGGCGTAGACCGCAGCTTCGGTGCGCCGGCTCATCCCGAGCTTGGCCAGCAGGTTGGAGACGTAGTTCTTGACGGTCTTCTCCGCCAGGTGCATCCGGTCGGCGATCTGTCGGTTGGTCAGACCCTCGGCCAAGAGCTCGAGGATCCTCGACTCCTGGCCGGTGAGGCTGGCCACCCGCTCGTCCTCGTCGGTTGCGCCACGCCGGAGGCGTTCGAGAACCCGGGTGGTGGCCGCAGGGTCGAGCAACGACTCACCGCGTGCCACCCGACGTATGCCGTCGATCAGCTCGTTGCCCCTCACCTGCTT
>JAAZBK010000041.1 GCA_012513855.1 Acidimicrobiales bacterium | reverse complement strand
GCGCTCAGGCGTTGGTGCGCCACCAGTCGACGGTGGTGGCCAGGGCCTCGTCCATGGGCGTCGGCTCGATGCCGAACGTCGCGGTGACGGCCGACGAGTCGACCACGAACGGGTCGGTGAACTGGTAGCGGACCTCGTCGAGCTCCTTGAGGTCGGGTGCCACCAGGCCCAGCGGGCGGATCAGGCTCCATGGCATCGCCCCCACCTTCGGCGCGGGTAGGCCCGCGATCTCGGCGGTCTGCTCGGCCATCTGCCGGTAGGTGCGGGGGTCGTTGGTGGGCACGTGCCAGGCCCGACCCCACGCCCGCTCGTCGCCGCCCAGGGTCACGAGGGTCTCGGCCACGTCGGGTAGGTAGGTCCAGGAGTGGGGAACGTCGGGGTCGGCGATGTGGCTGAGCTTCTTGCCGGCCAGGAGCTTTGGCATGAACCGCTTGCCAAGGTGGTCGTTGCCACCGCGGGGCCCGAAGTAGTCGGAGCCCCGGGCCTCGGTCACCCGCGCCCGCCCGGCTTCGTGCGAGGCGAGTGCGTCGGCCCACATCCGATTGCGGATCTGGCCCTTCCTGGTCGGGCTGTTCAGCGGCGTCGACTCGGTCATCACTCCGGCGCCCGGTGCGTAGCCGTAGAGGTTGCCCGTGGTCACCAGCACAGCGTCGGACGACTCCGCCGCCGCCAGGATCGACGCGGCCAGCGGCGGCCACACCGTTGCCCACTTCGAGTAGCCGGGCGGGTTGGCACAGTTGTAGAGGACGGCGGCGCCCTCGGTGAGGCGGCCCAGCGCTCCGGGGTCGCTGGCATCGGCGGCCACCCGTTCGATCCCCGCTTGGTCCGGGCCGCTCCCCGACCGGGTGATCATGCGCACCTCGTGGCCCTGCTCGATCAGGCGAAGGGCGGTGAGGGTGCCGACGGCGCCGGCTCCGACGATGACGTGACGATCCATTGGTGACTTTCCGTTCCGTTCGCTTTGCCCCGCATTGCCCCCACGTTCGAGAGCAGTGCTCTCGTTTCCCAGCACTGTGAGGGACCGGGAGGACAAAGTCAAGAGCGCTGCTCTCTTTTCAGATCACCGCTCTGTTATGTTGGTCACGTGGACGCACCCCGCACCGCCCGCGCCAGAGCCAGGGCCGAGCTGACCAGCCAGATCCTCGACGCCGCGCACCGCCAGCTCGTCGACGTCGGGCCGTCCGACCTGTCGCTTCGGGCCATCGCCCGGGAGCTGGGCATGTCGTCGTCGGCCATCTACCGCTACTTCGCCAGCCGCGACGTGCTGCTCACCGCGCTCATCGTCCAGGCCTACGACGCCATCGGGGAAGCCGCCGAAGCCGCCGAGGCAGCCGTCGACCGGAACGACCTCGAGGCCCGCTGGCTCACCGCCTGTCGCGCCGCCCGAGCGTGGTCGCTGGCCCACCCCCACCAGTACTCACTGATCTACGGCTCTCCCGTCCCCGGCTACGCCGCTCCCGCCGACACCATCGACCCCGCCGGCCGGGTGGGCCTGTTGCTGGCGAGGATCGTGCAGGACGCCGCCGCCACCGGCCGACTGGCGACCACCGGCGAGAGCGAACGCGCCGAGGAGTCGACGTCGAGAGCGACCGGCGTCATGCATCCGCAGGTCGTCGAGGCGTTCGGCGAGGTCGACGAAGCCAGCGTCATCACCGGCGTCGCGGCGTGGACGTCGCTGTTCGGAACCATCAGCTTCGAGATGTTCGGTCACTACGAGAACGTGGTGACCGACCGCGACGCGTTCTTCGACGACGTCATGCGCCGAGCGGCCTACCAGGCCGGCCTTCGCTCCTGAGCGCGCCAGCCACCTCCTGCACCACCATGCCCACGAAGAAGAGGCCGACCGAGATCCCGGCGATGGTGGCGCCACCGGCCGTCTCGTGGTGGTAGCTGACGAGCAGGCCGGCCACCACGCTCACCGCGCCCAGCACGACGGCCAGCGACATGATCGCCGGCACCCGGTGGACGAACAGCGATGCGGTTGCAGGCGGGGCCACGAGGAAGCCGAACACCAACAGGGTGCCGATCGCCTGGAAGCTGGCCACGATGCTCACCGCCAGCAGGGCCATCATCACGGCTTGGGCCAGGGCGGGCCGCATTCCGAGGGTGACGGCCTTCTTGCGGTTGAACGTGAGCGCCAGGAACGGTCGGTAGAAGGCGAAGGTGGCCACCACGACGATCGCCGCAGCCACGGCCTGACCGCGGAGATCGTCGGTGGTCACGCCGAGGACGTCGCCGAACAGGAGCGACGTGACATCGGTGGAGAACGAGTCCGAGCGCGAGACGATCACAACCCCGAGCGAGAGCATCCCGACGAACAGCAACCCGATGCCGGTGTCCTCCCGCACGGTGGCGCGGTTCGACACCACCGTCACCAGACCGCTCATCACCAGCGCCGCGATCAGCGCGCCCAGGATCGGGCTGAACCCCCAGAGCATCGCCAGCGCAACCCCGGGGATCACGCCGTGGGCGAGCGCGTCGCCCAGGAACGACATGCCTCGAAGCACCACCCAGGTCCCTATGAGCGAGGTGGCGAGCACCGCCAGCAGGCCGCCCCACAGGGCCCGTTGCATGAACGCGGGCTCGAAGGCCTGCGTGAACCAGTCGATCACCGGTTCATCGTCGCGCTTCAGCCCAGCGCATCGGCGATCCGCTGAGCGTTGGTCCGCATCATCGCCGGATAGCTGTCGGCGTCTGAGCCCTTCCCCCCGAGCGACTCGGAGTAGAGCTCGACCACGGCGACGTCACCCACCTCTTCGGCCAGGGTCCGGGCCAGGTCGGAGGGCGACGAGGCATCGGCGAAGATCGCCCGTACGCCCTCTCGCTCGATCACATCGGCCAGCTCGGCCAGCACGCCGGCGCTGGCTCCGCCACCGGT
>JAAZBK010000301.1 GCA_012513855.1 Acidimicrobiales bacterium | reverse complement strand
GCAGGTCGCACGCGTGAGGTGTGACGAACGCCTACGCTCCAGCCGTGGTCAGTGATCGTTATCGCATGCACCGTCTCCGCTCCGGCGACGAATGGGTCCTCGGCACGCTCGCCCGCGGCAACGCCCGGTTCGGCGACGGCAGTGACCAGGAGTGGCTGCCCCCGCTGGGAAGCGAGGAAGCCTCAAAGTTCGTCAACGATCCCCGCACGGTGTGCGTCGTCGCCATCGACATGTCGACCAACCACATCGCCGGGTTCGTCTACGGCTGCGTCCTCTACCGCCGCCACACCAAGCTCGAGCACATGTGCATCTACGAGGTCGGGGTCGACATCGACCATCGCAAGGAAGGGGTGGGTGCGCTCCTCCTCGAGGGCATCGCCGGTGAGGCTCGCCGGATGGGCATAGATCGCGGCTTCGTGATCACGGCCGAGAGCAACCGGGAGGCCATGCGCCTCTACAGCGAGTTCGGTGCCACGCGCAGCCCCGGAAGCGACGTCCTCTTCGGCCTCAACTTCTGACGACGTCCGGCCCGCTCTACGCTGCGGGCATGTCTGACGCCCCATCAGAAACCGGCTCCGACCCGCTGCACACGCGGCTTTGCGACCTGGTCGGCTGCCGTCTCCCGATCGTTCAGACCGGCATGGGGTGGGTGTCGGGCGCCAACCTCACCGCGGCGACGGTGGCGGCGGGGGGACTGGGCATCCTCGCGTCGATCACGATGACGTCGGATGAGTTCCGTGCCGCGGTGCTCAAGGTCAAGGAGGCGACGTCGAACCCCTTCGGCGTGAACCTCAGGGCTGGCCAGCCCGACCTCGACGAGCGCATCACCTGGGCGGCGGGGCAGGGGGTGCGGGTCTTCTCCTTCGCCGGTGCGCCCACCAAGGACGCGATCTCACGGATCCACGACGCCGGTGCCCTCGTGATCCCCACCGTGGGGGCGCGACGTCACGCGGAGAAGATGCTCGAGTGGGGCGTCGACGCGGTGATCGCGCAGGGCGGCGAGGGCGGTGGCCACACGGGCGAGGTGCCCACGTCGTTGCTTCTGCCCCAGGTGGTCGACGCCGTCGGCGAGCACATCCCGGTGGTCGGTGCCGGTGGCTTCCACTCCGGCCGGGGCCTGGTGGCTGCTCTCGCCTACGGCGCCGACGGCATCGCAATGGGCACCAGGTTCCTGCTCACCGCCGAGAGCCGCGTCCCGGATTCGATCAAAGGCAGGTACACGGCGGCGAGCGTCTTCGACACGGTCGTGACCACCGCACTCGACGGAGCGCCGCAGCGCGTCATCCGGACCGACCTGATCGACGGTCTGGAGAGGTCGTCGATCATCACCCGCCTACCTCGGGCTGCGGTCAAGGCGCTCGAGTTCCGCAAGCAGACGGGCACCTCTCTCCGGGACCTGGTCAAGGAGGGGCTCGCCATGCGCAGGAGCCAGGAGCTCACCTGGCCGCAGTTGGCCATGGCGGCCAACGCTCCGATGCTCATTAAGACGGCTCTTGTCGACGGTGACCCGTCGGTGGGGGTGTTGCCCACCGGTCAGGTCACCGGCGTCATCGGCGACCTACCCACGGTCTTCGAGCTCCTCGCCGACGTGGAGAGCGAGGCGCGCGCCACCCTTGGCCGTCTAGCCTCCTGAGCAAGCGGGCAGGGGGGCCTCTAGCGTTCCCTCGACGGTCGGAGCTCCTGTGCACGAATTCCCCCGGATCGGTGTCCTCGTCGTGGCATACAACGCGGCCACCACCCTGGAGAAGGTGTTGGACCGCATACCGGCAAGCTTCCGGCCCCGGATCACCAAGGTGCTCGTGGGCGACGACGCCAGCCAGGACAGCACCCACCTCATAGCCCTCGGCTACCAGCAGATGTCTGCCGACCTTCCCATCGAGGTCATCCGCCACGAGAAGAACCTCGGCTACGGCGGCAACCAGAAGGCCGGCTACCAGTGGGCGATCGACAACGACCTCGACATCGTGGTCCTCCTGCACGGCGACGGGCAGTACGCGCCCGAGATGCTCCCAGACATGGTGGCGCCGCTGGAGCGGGGCGAAGCCGATGCCGTGTTCGGGTCGAGGATGCTCGATCCGGGGGCCGCCCGGCGGGGCGGAATGCCCCGCTACAAGTACTTCGGGAACCGAATCCTGAACCGCACCGAGAACCTGGTGGCGGGAGCCGACCTGTCGGAGTGGCACTCCGGGTACCGGGCGTACTCGGTGAAGGCGTTGAGCCAGGTCCCGTTCCACCGCAACGACGACGGGTTCAACTTCGACACCCAGGTGATCGTGCAGTTCATCGAGGCCGGCAAGGAGATCGTGGAGATTCCGATCCCCACCTACTACGGCGACGAGATCTGTCACGTGAACGGGATGTCCTATGCCAAAGACGTCACCCGGGACGTGCTGCGGTATCGAGCGCACAAGATGGGGTTCGGAACCGGTGAACTGGCCTTTGCCACCACCGCCTACGAGGCGAAGCACTCGGAGGGATCGTCGCACCAGTCGCTGCTGCGGTGGCTCGACGACGCGCCGTCGGGACGGGTGCTCGACATCGGCTGCTCCGACGGCTACCTGGCCGAGGAGCTGCGCTCCCGTGGGCATCACGTCACCGGGGTCGACCTCATGGCCCACGAGGGTGTCAAGGAACGGGTCGACGACTTCTACGAGGCCGATCTGGACCTGGGGCTCCCACCCGAGCTGGAGGGGCGCTTCGACGTCATCCTCGCCGCAGACGTCCTCGAGCACCTGCGGTCGCCCCAGCGCATCCTCGAACAGATGCGGACGTTGGCGTCGCCCACCACGCGGGTGTTGGTGAGCGTGCCGAACTTCGGTCACTGGTACCCCCGAACGCGCATCGCCATCGGCAAGTTCGACTACGACCGTCGCGGCATCCTCGACAACGACCACGTCCGCTTCTTCACGAAGAAGAGCTTCGAGCGCCTCATCGAGAACAGTGGCTACAAGGTGGTCCGCTCCGACGGTACGGGGCTGCCGGTGGACGTCGTGGAGCGGGGCGCGGCAGGAGAGAGCGCGGTCCCCGAGTCCGGGGTGGTGCGAGCGGTGGCCCGCTTCGACCGGGCCACGGTGTCACTGCGACCGCAGCTGTTCGCGTACCAGTTCCTGTACGAGCTGAGCCCGGTCCAGTAGGCGGTCGCACCGCCGTCCAGCGCAGCCGGACCGGACGCAACACGGGTTTCCGGTACCTGACGGGGCGTCAGATACGCTACCGATCCTATGGATCTGACCTGGAGCGACGCCGAGGACCGGTTCCGCAACAAGGCGCGTGACTGGCTGGAGCGTGAGCTGGCGGCCTGGCGCGCCCGCCACGACGATCGAATCCTCTCCGGTGACACGGCCGAAGGGTTCGAGCAGCACCTCGACTGGGAGCGGACCTTGTTCGAGGGCGGTTACGCCGCCGTCTCCTGGCCCGAAGAGCACGGTGGGCGTGGAGCCAGCCGCTGGGAGTGGCTCATCTTCGAGGAGGAGTACTACCGGGCGGGTGGCCCCCAGAGGGTCACCCAGAACGGCATCTTCCTGCTGGCCCCCACGGTGTTCGAGTTCGGCACCCCCGAGCAGCAGGCCCACATCCTGCGTCGCATGGCGGCGGCCGAGGACCTCTGGTGCCAGGGCTGGAGCGAACCCAACGCCGGCTCAGACCTTGCGTCGCTCACCTGTCGCGCCACGCGGGACGAGGCTCGTGGTGGCTGGGTGCTCAACGGCCAGAAGACCTGGACCACCCGTGGCGCCTTCTGCACCCACCTGTTCGGGCTCTTCCGGACCGACCCAGACAGCGCTCGCCACAAGGGACTCACCTACCTGCTCGTGCCGCTCGACGTCGACGGCGTCACGGTGCGCGGCTTCGGCCGCCTCGACGGCGACGAGGGGTTCGCCGAGGTGTTCTTCGAGGATGCCTTCCTCGCCGACGACGCCATCCCCGGTGGCGTGGTGCTGGGCGGGGTGGGCGAGGGTTGGTCGGTGGCCATGGCCACCACGTCGTCCGAGCGTGGGCTCACCTTGCGAGCACCGGGTCGCTTCACCGCCACCGCCGATCGCCTGGTGGATCTCTACCGTGAACGCCACGCTGCCGCGGTGGGGTCGGGCGACACCGACGCGGTCGACCCGGGCCTCCGTGACCGGGTCGTCCAGGGCTGGATGAAGGCCGAGGCCTACCGCCTGCAGACCCTCCAGACCGTCACCGACGATGCCGAGGGCCGATCCGCCGGTGCTCGCTCCAGCTTCGTGAAGCTCTGGTGGTCGGAGCTGGACGTCGAACTGCACGAGACGGCGCTCGACGTCCTCGGCGCCGAGGCCGAGCTCGACGGGCCCTGGTCCAAGGGCTGGCAGTTCGCTCTGTCGGGCCCCATCTACGCGGGGACCAACGAGATCCAGCGCAACATCGCTGCCGAGCGCGTGCTCGGCCTGCCCCGGAAGTGATCGACTGACATGCGCTTCGCCTTCACCGACGACCAGCTCGCCTTCCGGGACGCCGTGCGCGACCTGTTGGCCAAGGAGTGCCCGCCCGAGGTCGTGCGGGCCGCGTGGCCCGACGGCACCGACGCCCACGGGGCTCGCAAGGGCGAAGGAGCCCGGGCTGACCCAGACCGCGTCGCCCGGTCGTGGACCGCCCTGGCCGACATGGGCGTGCTGGGCATCGCCGTGTCGGAGGCCAACGGCGGACTCGCGATGGGAGCGGGCGACTGGGTGCTCCTGGCCGAAGAGACCGGCTACGTGGCCTTGCCACACCCGTTCGTGGAGACGGCGTGCGTGGTGGCTCCGTTGCTCGACTCGGTGGGAGACCCCGACGGGGTGGTGGCGGAGCTGGTGGCCGGCACGCGCCAGGCTGCGGTGGTTCCGCTCACCGGGTCGCTGGTGCCGTGGGGCGACGCCGTCACCTACCTGTTGCTCCTCGACCACAGGCCCTCGGTCGACGGTCCCTGGGTGGCCCGCCGGGTTTCCCGTGGCGTGGCGCTCGGCAACGAGCAGGACGAGCAGCGTCACCTGGCGTCGTCGATCGACGCGGGCCGCCACGTCGTCCAGCTCGGTGCGTGGGCGTCCAAGTCGGTGGTGGGCCACTCCGACGACGCAGCCATGGCCTTCGACCGTGGCGCCCTGGCGGTCGCAGCTCAGCTGGTGGGTCTGGGGCGGCGGATGCTCGACATCACGGTCGACTACGTGAAGGAGCGCCGGCAGTTCGGCGTGCCCATCGGCTCCCAGCAGGCGGTGAAGCACCACCTGGCCGACGTGGCCAAGTCGCTCGAGTTCGCGGCTCCCGCCGTGTACGCGGCGGCCTGGGCGATCGACGCAGGCGACGACCAGGCATCTCGTGCCGTGTCCACCGCCAAGGCCCTGGCATCGGATGCGGCGCGGCTGGCCGTGCGCAACACGCTCCAGTGCCACGGTGCCATCGGCTACACGGTGGAGTACGACCTCCACCTCTATCTGAAGCGGGCGGAGGCGTTGTCGAGAGCGTGGGGCGACGCGGCATGGCACCGCCGTCGGGTGGCCGCAGCTCTCGGCATCTGACCTCCTCAGATACCCTCTAACCGTTCGAAGCACCGTCGCGGACAGGTGCAGGGAGGATCAGGAAGATGTGGGTTCAGGTCGATCCGACGCACGCCGGGGAGAAGAGTTGGATCAACCCCGACAGCATCATGCGATGCGACGTCAACCAGGAGCCCACTCCGCCGTGGGCGATCCTCACGCTGCAGGACGGCACCGAGTGCACCGTCAGCGAGCCGCGGGCCATGAAGATCCTCGCCAAGCTGTTGGGAACCGAGCTTCCGAAGAACCCCGACGCCGGTGAGGGCTACATCATGTTCTGACCGTCCGTCGCACCGGTTTCGCCCGTTTCTGACGGGGCGTTAGATTTCGGTGCACCCGCCGTCACGCGGCTCCCCACCCGGGAGCCGGCCAGACAGCCGACGCGGGAGACGACAGGAGAACACCATGGCCGAGGCTTACATCGTGGATGCGGTTCGTACCCCCGTGGGGCGACGAGGCGGCACGCTCAGCGGCATCCACCCGGCCGACCTCGGCGCCGCGTCGATCAAGGCCCTGCTCGATCGCACCGGGGTCGACCCGGGAGCGGTCGAAGACGTCATCTTCGGCAACGTCGACTCGGTCGGCGGCCAGGCGGGCGACATCGCCCGCACCTGCTGGCTGGTGGCCGGCGGCCCCGAACACGTGCCCGGTACCACCGTCGACCGTCAGTGCGGATCGGCGCAGCAGTCGATCCACTTCGCGGCTCAGGCGGTCATGGCCGGGGTCAACGACCTCGTCGTCGCCGGTGGCGTCCAGCAGATGTCGCAGATCCCGATCAGCTCGGCCATGACGCTCGCCACCGACCTCGGCTTCCCCGACCCGTTCTCCACGTCGCCGGGTTGGGTCGAGCGCTACGGGCCGGGCGAGGTCAGCCAGTTCCGCGGGGCCGAGCTCATCGCGGAGAAGTGGGACATCAGCCGGGACGACATGGAGCAGTTCGCGGTGGAGTCCCACACCCGCGCCCTGAAGGCGCAGGCCGAGGGCCGCTTCGAGCCCGAGATCGCCCCGCTCAACGGCCTGGACCACGACGAGGGTCCCCGTGAGCCCAACTGGGACAAGATCCGCAGCCTCAAGACCCTCGTGGAGGGCGGCCGGGTCACGGCGGCCGTGGCCAGCCAGATCAGCGACGCCTCGTCGTCGCTCCTGATCGCCTCGGAGCAGGCGGTGAAGGATCACGGGCTCGCCCCTCGGGCCCGCATCCACCACATGAGCGTCCGCGGCGACGATCCCATCTTCATGCTCACCGCCCCCATCCCGGCCACCAGGTACGCACTCGAGAAGGCCGGCATGACCATGGACGACATCGACGCGGTGGAGATCAACGAGGCGTTCGCATCGGTCGTGCTGGCCTGGGAGAAGGAGCTGAAGCCCGACATGGCCAAGGTGAACCCGTGGGGCGGTGCCATCGCCCTCGGCCACCCGCTCGGCGCAACCGGAGCCCGGCTCATGACCACCATGCTCAACCACCTCGAGCAGACCGGTGGCCGCTACGGCCTCCAGACGATGTGCGAGGGCGGCGGCCAGGCCAACGTCACCATCATCGAGCGCCTCTGATCCCTCGGCGCCCGGCGGCGGGGCGTCGTCCTCTCAGCGGCGGGGCCGGAGCAGGACCTCCTGGGCGACCGTGGCGACGTGGGTGCCGTCGACCGCGAACACATGACCGACGGAGAGGCCCCGGGACGAGATCAGGCCGTGGCAGCGGAACGTGTGCAGGTGCCACTCGTCGGCCCGGATCGG
>JAAZBK010000300.1 GCA_012513855.1 Acidimicrobiales bacterium | reverse complement strand
GAAGAGAGCTTTCCGGCCGCAGTCCGCTCGGCGATCTCGATCAGCGCCTCGGCGTTGTCCTCGGTCAAGCAGGCCGCGAGGACCCGCGCCTTGGAGAAGGAGATGTCTCCCGCAGCCATGGCTTCGTCCAACGTGGGGAAGCGGCGCATGGCGCGGGCGACGCGCACCTGGGTGCGGGCTGTGCAGACCTCGATCTTGCATACGTCTGCGAGCCAAGCGGCGCATGAGAGAGCTCCGGACAGTGCGAATGTGCCCCGGTGGTCCAGCTCACCGACGAGCACCAACAGCTCGTAGGTGCCCGCGGCGAGCCGTTCGGACAGGTCGATCACCTCGGATTCGAGTCGATCGCTCGATCGGCTCACCAGATCGGCCCTCGCCCGCGGACGCGTGCCAGCATCAGAACGTGCCCCCGGGCGTACCGCTCGGCGATCAGGACCACCCTCGTCCCGGCGCTGCTCGGTACCGGGCCCGGTCGTGCTGTTTCGGCTGAGATCGGGGTTGGATCGGGCTGTGGCTGGAGCTTCGGACATGGTGCCTCCTCGGTAGCTGATCGAACCGGGGAAGGGAACGTCTGTTCTGTCATGCTACCAAGGGGCGACGACAGAGCTCGCGAAAACCAGCCCTGACCTGGTGATTCGAGGGTTTCAACGCCAAGGTCAGCGACGCTCCGTCGGGCTGTGATATCGCCTGCAGACGCGTCCGCGGGCGCGTTAGCGGGCAACCGGGTCAGGTCTCAGCACGCGGAAGGGCGGCACGCATCCGCGTCCGTACCTAGTGTCACGGCCATGTCGATCGCCCCGTCCTGGACCGAGCTCTACGAGGATCTCCACAAGCACCCGGAGCTGAGCTTCGAGGAGCAGCGCACAGCGGGCATCGTCGCCGACTCGTTGCGGTCGGCGGGCTTCGAGGTGGAGACCGAGGTCGGTCGTACCGGCGTGGTAGGCGTGATCCGCAACGGCGACGGACCCACCGTGCTCCTGCGGGCTGACATGGACGCGCTCCCGGTCACCGAGGCCACGGGCCTCCCGTACGCGAGCACGGTCGACGGAGTGGCCCATGCGTGCGGTCACGACGTCCACGTCACCTGTCTGCTGGCTGCCTGTGCGGAGCTCTCGGCCACCCGAGACACCTGGGCCGGGACGCTCCTCGCCGTGTTCCAGCCGGCCGAAGAGCTCGGTGATGGCGCCAGGGCGATGATCCAGGACGGGCTCTACGAGCGCCATGGCACCCCCGTTGTCGTGCTCGGCCAGCACGTCGCCCCCATGCCAGCCGGAACCATCGGGGTGCACGTCGGCCCGGCGTTCGCCGCCGCCGACAGCCTCGCCGTCACCATCCACGGCAAGGGCGGCCACGGCTCCATGCCCCACACCACCGTCGACCCGGTGGTGCTGGCGGCGTCCACCGTGTTGAAGCTCCAGACGGTGGTGTCCAGAGAGTCGGCTCCGGCAGAGACAGCGGTGGTCACCATCGGGCGCTTGGAGGCCGGGACCAAGGCCAACATCATCCCCGATACGGCCCTCCTGCACGTCAACGTCCGCAGCTACAAGGCCGAGGTTCGCGACCGCGTCCTCGGTTCGATTCGGCGGATCGTCGAGGGTGAAGCCGCGACCGCGGGCGCGCCGAAGCCGCCCGAGATCGACCACTACGAGCAGGTCGACGCGGTGGTGAACGACGCCGACGCGTGCGTCGCCACCAAGCCTGCGCTCGAGTCGGCCGGCGCCCTGGTCCTCGACCCCGGCCCCGTCTCTGGCAGCGAGGACGTGGGCCTGTTCGCAACCGAAGCTGGGTGCCCCTGCGTCTACTGGCTGCTCGGCGGCGCCGACCCGGCCCTGTTCGAGGGGCTCACCACCATCCAGGAGTTCGTGGACAGGGTGGCCACCATCCCCAGCAACCACTCTCCCGAGTACGCCCCGGTCCAGGAGCCGACCCTCGAGATCGGCGCCAACGCCCTGGTGGCGGCAGCCAGGCACTGGCTTCCCGTGGGACGGGGTTGAGGACTCCATCCAGAACGGCTGCACCACTTTCGTACACATCAGGAGATAGGTGTACGAAAGGGCGATCGGGCAACGGTCTACCCGGGTCCGATCCGTTCCGGTGATTGGGCGCGAGGCTGTCAGCTCGCCAGCGCCGACTGGAACGCCCCCAGGACGATCTCGTCGAACAGGACGAACCGGACCAGCTCGATGTCGGACATGAGCGGAGAGGAGCGCACCGCTCGAACCGCGATCTCTGCCACCTGCTCCACTGGCCAGGCGTAGACGCCCGCGCTGACCGCAGGGAAGGCCATGGACCGCGCTCCGACCCGAACCGCTTCGGCCAAGGACGAATCGAAGCAGCTCGCCAGCAGTTTCGGGTCGGTCTGTCCGGCGCGCCGGTCCGGCCCGACGGTGTGGATCACCCAGCGGCAGGGCAGGTCGCCCGCTCCGGTCGCCACCGCTTCCCCCGTAGGCAGTCCGTTCGGGTAGGTGGTCCGACGGATCTCTCGACACTCGGCCAGCAACGAGGGGCCCGCGGCCCGATGGATGGCTCCGTCGACGCCACCACCGCCCAGCAAGGACGAGTTGGCCGCGTTGACGATGGCGTCGAGCGTCTGACGAGTGATGTCGCCCCGCTCCACCTGGATCTGATGCTCGCTGGGCATGCCCATGGCGCGGTTGTAGCCGAGCAGCGTGGCGTCGGCAGGTCGGCGCGTCCGCGGACGCGTCCGCGGACGCGGTCGAGCCGGGTCGGGCCCTGCGATGGGCGACGGTCTGCCGCGTCAGCCCACCTGGTGGTCGAAGAACTTGAGCCGTTCCCCGCCGCCGTGGACGACCAGGTTCGACCCGGTGACGTAGGCGGCCAGATCGCTGGCCAGCCAGGCCACCGCGTTGCCGACGTCGGTGGGGGTGGCGGCCCGACCCAGTGGGATCGTGGCCTCGACCGCCGCCGCGCCCGCGGGCCCGCCGTAGTAGTCGTCGAACAGCTCGGTGCGGACCATGCCGGCCGACACGCAGTTGATCCGCACCTTGGGCGCCCACTCCATGGCGAGGCTCGTGGTCAGGTTGACCAGACCGGCCTTGGCCGCGCCGTACACGGCGGTGCCGGGGGAGGGGCGAAGGCCCGACAGGCTGGTGATGTTCACGATCGATCCGCCGTCGGGCTGGTCCTGCATGACCCGGTTGGCGGCCTGGGCGACGTGGAGAGCCGAGGTGAGGTTGAGGGTGAGGATCTTCTCGCTGAAGCGGGGCGACGCGGTAGCGGCCTCGGTTCCGGGCGCGCCCCCTGCGTTGTTGACGGCGATGTCGAGACGCCCTTGGGTCGAGACGATGCCGTCGACCAGCTCGTTCACCGAGGCGTGGTCGGTGACGTCGGCGGTCCGGAACTCGACCCCGTCAGGCAACGACCCCGCTGCCGGATCGGTGCGACCGCACACCACGACCCTGGCGCCAGCGTGCACCAGGCGGTCGGTTATCCCCCGGCCGACGCCACGGGCACCGCCGGTCACCAGAGCGACCCTGCCTGACAGGTCCAGAGCGATCGTCATGGCCCGGCACCGTACTGGGCCCCGGGCCGGTGACCCAGCAGCGCCGACTACGGTGAGCGCCGGAATCTGACGACCTATCAGAAAGTGGCTCGATGGGGATCACAGCTCACGTCGACGAACGTGGCATCGCCGAGGTGGTGATGGACAACCCACCGGTGAACGCGCTGACGGTCGCGGGTTGGTTCGACCTGGCGAGGATCGTGCGGGCCCAGGGCGAGGATCCCGCGGTGAGGGTCGTGGTGCTGCGGGCCGAGGGCAAGGGCTTCAACGCCGGCGTCGACATCAAGGAGATGCAGAACACCGAAGGGTTCGACGCCCTCATCGGTGCCAACCGGGGTTGCTACGAGGCCTTCGCCGCCGTGTACGAGTGCAAGGTGCCGGTGATCGCTGCCGTCAACGGCTTCTGCGTCGGTGGCGGGATCGGCCTGGTCGGCAACGCCGACGTGATCGTGGCCGCCGACGATGCAACGTTCGGTCTGCCCGAGGTCGACCGTGGCGCTCTGGGAGCGGCCACCCACCTCAGCCGGCTGGTGCCCCAGCACAAGATGCGAGCCATGGTCTACACGTCGGCCACTGCCACGGCGCATGAGCTGCACGCCTTCGGTTCGGTGCTGCGGGTCGTACCCCAGGCCGAGCTGCGCGACGCCGCGTTCGAGGTGGCTGCGGAGATAGCGGCCAAGTCGCCCACCGTGATCCGGGCGGCGAAGGAGTCGCTGAACGGGATCGACCTCTGGGACGTCAAGCGCAGCTACCGCTTCGAGCAGGGTTTCACCTTCGAGCTGAACCTGTCGGGCGTGGCTGACGAGCACCGGGATGCCTTCGTGGCCAAGCGAGATACGGATGTGAGCAAGTGAGCGCGTCAGAAGCTGAGACCGCATACCCGGAGCCGAAGGACAAGCGGCTGAGCGAGGACGAGGTCGTCGCCCGCCTGGAATCCGGCATGAAGATCGGCATCGGTGGGTGGGGGAGCCGGCGCAAGCCCATGTCGCTGGTTCGGGCCATCCTGCGCAGCGACCTCACCGACCTGCACCTGGTCACCTTCGGGGGCCCCGAGGTCGGGATGTTGTGCGCCGCCGGCAAGGTCTCGCACCTCACCTTCGCGTTCGTGGCACCCGACGTCGGTCCCGCCGCGGTGCTCGAGCCCCACTTCCGGGCCGCTCGCCAGTCGGGCGCAATCGAGTGCACCGAGGTCGACGAGGGCATGCTGCTACTCGGGCTCCAGGCCGCGGCGTGGCGGGTGCCGTTCCTGCCCACGCGCGTCGGACTCGGATCCGACCTCGGCCTGGTCAACCCCGAGTTGCAGAGGATCACGTCGCCTTACCCCGGCCCGGATGGCGGGGCGGGGGAGGAGCTCATCGCTCAGCCGGCCATCCACCTCGATGCGTCGCTGTGCCACCTCAACGTGGGCGACGCCCGCGGCAACGCCGCGTTCACCGGACCCGACCTCTACTTCGACGACCTGATGTTGGAGGCCACCGCTGATGGTGGCCGGTTCGTCTCGGTGGAACGGGTCGTCCCCACCGACGACCTGGTCGACGCGGCGGGCGACATCACCCGCCTGCGGGTCAGCCGCCTCTTCGTCGACGGCGTGGTCGAGGCTCCCAACGGAGCCCATCCCACCTCCTGCGACCCGGACTACGAGCGCGACGAGGCCTTCCAGAAGACCTACCTCGGCACTGCCAAGGACACCGAGCTGTGGAACGAGTTCAGCAGCGGCTGGCTGTCGTTCCCGACCGAAGCTGACTACCAGGCGGCGCTGGCCGCCCGTCCCGAGGAGAACGCGTGAGCGCCACCGACCTCTCATCGCTCGTCCGCCGCGCTGACGTGTGCGCCGTGGCCGTGGCCGACTGCTTCCGGGGTGACGGGGAGATCCTCGCCAATCCCATCGGCACCATCCCGATGATCGGCGGCCGCCTGGCCCGGGCCACCTGGGAGCCCGACCTGATGATGACCGACGGCGAGGCCGCGCTCATCGCCAATGACCAGGCCGTCCCGGCCAAGGCCGACCGGGTCTACGAGACCTGGAACCCGTATCGCCGCATGTTCGACGTGGTGTGGAGCGGTCGTCGTCACGTGATGATGGGCGCCACCCAGGTCGACCGGTTCGGCAACCAGAACATCGCTGCGCTGGGCGGCACCCCGACCCGGCCCCGCACCCAGCTCCTCGGGTTCCGAGGGGCGCCGGGCAACACCATCAACGACACCACGTCGTACTGGGTCCCGGCCCACGGCCCGAAGGTGTTCGTGGAGGCCGTCGACGTGGTCACCGGGGTCGGGTACGACCGGGCTGTCGAGCTCGGCGGCGACGGAGGGCGGTTCCACGAGATCCGCCGGGTCGTGTCGAACCTGGGGGTGTTCGACTTCGACACGCCCAACCACTCGATGCAGCTCCGCACGGTCCACCCCGGGGTCACCGTCGACGAGGTGGTGGAGGCCACCGGCTTCAGCCTGGTGGTTCCGGCCGACGTGGAACAGACGCGCCTGCCGACGCCCGACGAGCTCCGGCTTCTCGACGAGGTCATCGACCCTCAGGGCACCCGGTTCCGCGAGGTGCCCGACCCGGCCTGAACCCGAGCGTCCGGGCGGCTCGATGCCGGCACGGGGGTGACTCCCGCACGAGGGGTTTGCCGCGGCCCCAAGCAGCGGTCGTCAGCAGTGATCTTCAGCAGTTGTTGGTGGTGCGGGTGGAGAGCAGCCCGTGGGAGTCGACGTCGAGCACCACGCACGGGGGGCCCTCGTGGGGTCTGAACAGAACCGCCGCCCTGTTCTCCGTTTCTTCGACGGCGACATCGGCGACGCTGGCGCCGTCGACCGGAAGGAGCAGGTCGCCCGGATCGGGGTCGTCTGATGGTTCGTCGCCCCACCCCTGTGCGATCCAGACCTGGCGGTCGCTGCTCAGGTCGCGGAGGCTGTCGACGGTGACGTCGGCGGCGCGGGCCGCCACCATCACCCGGTGCTCGATGAGGTCGAGGCGCTGGGTCTCTCGAGCCGATTCGACTCCGGCCCACAGCCCGCCGGCCACCAGTGCCGTGAACAGCAGGGCGAGCACCACGTTGGCTGCCACGAACGCGCGGCTGCGCGGCACCGGTGCCGGCTCGTAGGGGCCCGGCTCGGGCTCGTGCGCGTGGCGCCAGCAACCGGCGGCGATCCAGCTCCAGAACACCACCCCGGCTCCGGCGCCGGTGATCACCCGCCAGGTGGAGCCAATTCCCGTCTCGACCGTCGCGGCGAGGGCCCACAGACCGCCGACGGCGATGGTGCCCGCGAAGGCCGCGGCGACGAACGAGGCCACCAACCAGCCAGGCCGGCGGGTTGGCGCTCCGGGCTCGGACATGGGTCGGACGATACCTGCGCCTGATCTGTCGCCGCCCCGCCCCGCCTCACCCGACCCGCCCCCGCATCCGGCTCCGCTCGTCGCACGTGCGGCTCGGGCGCACAGCGGTGATCCGATCCGCTCCTGATCACGGTCGGTGGTCGGTCGAGCACTAGGGGGAGACATGCGGTTCGGGCGGTCCGTGCAGGTCGCACGCGTGAGGTGTGACGAACGCCTACGCTCCAGCCGTGGTCAGTGATCGTTATCGCATGCACCGTCTCCGCTCCGGCGACGAATGGGTCCTCGGCACGCTCGCCCGCGGCAACGCCCG
>JAAZBK010000299.1 GCA_012513855.1 Acidimicrobiales bacterium | reverse complement strand
TGGGCATCGAGGTCCGGCGGGTCCAGTTCCTCACGCTCATCAGCGTCGCCGTGCTGGCCGGGGTGACCACCGCCTTCTGTGGCGGGATCGGCTTCGTGGGTCTGGCGGCTCCGCACCTGGTGCGGGGGTTGCTCAAGACGTCGGACCACCGGGTGGTGCTCCCCGCCGCCGCCCTTTTGGGTGCGGCGATCGTGTTGGTGGCGGAGTACCTGGCCGGTGGCAACGGCCTCACCGACACCGCCCTGCCGCTCAACTCCATCACCGCCTTCATCGGCGCACCGGTGGTGCTGTGGGTGCTCCTCCGCCGCCGCCAGGAGACCGCGCAGGTGCCGACGTGAGCGATGCCGTTCTCCGCGCCCACCAGGTCGACGCGGGCTACCGCAGTTCCCGCCGGTCGCACGTGACGATCCTGCGCGAGGTCGACATCGAGCTGCGGCCCGGGGCGCTGGTGTGCCTCCTCGGCCCGAACGGAGCCGGGAAGTCCACCCTGCTCCGCACCCTCGTGGGTGCCCAGCGACCCATGGCCGGGACCGTCGAGCTGGGCGGGCACAACATCCAGCACCTCGACCCGCGTGGTCGGGCCCAACGGCTGAGCGTGGTGCTCACCGACCGGATCGACGTCGGCTACCTGTCGGCCCTGGAGCTCGTCCGGCTCGGCCGCTCTCCCCGCTCCGGTCGCCTGGCGCGGCTGGTTGCAACCGATCACGAGGTGGTCGACTGGGCGCTCGACGCCGCCGGTGCCACCGACCTGGCGACCCGACAGGTCCACGAGCTCTCCGACGGTGAGCGCCAGCGGGTGATGATCGCCCGCGCCCTCGCCCAGGAACCCGACGTGCTGGTGCTCGACGAGCCCACCGCCTTCCTCGACCTCACCCGCCGCGTCGAGCTGATGTCGCTGCTCAGGGGCCTTACCGCCACCACCGACCTGGCGGTGCTGATGTCGACCCACGAGCTGGAGCTGGCCCTCCGCCATGCCGACGAGATCTGGCTCGTGCATCCCGATCGACACTTCCAGTGCGGCGCACCCGAGGACCTGGCCTTCGCCGGCGACATCGGCCGGGCCTACGCCGGCGCCGGCATCGAGTTCGACGACGAGGCCGGCACGTTCACGGTGCGCAACCCGCGCAACGAGCTCCCGATCCGCGTCCACGGCGACGAGCGAGCCACCCGGTGGGCCACCCGCGCGGTGGTGCGGGCCGGGTGGCAGCCCGAACCGACGGCCGACAGCACCCTCGATGTGGCGAGCGGACCGGATGCGATCCGATGGGACCTCCGCACCGCGGGCCTGAGCGCCCGGGGCACGGGGTGCAGCGCCCTCGTCGAGCACCTTCGGGGCCTCGACCGCTGCTGAAGACGTCTCCCGAACCTGAGCGCGCACCATCTCCCACGGTCTCTCCGCACCTGCCCCCAGCCCCCAGCCCCGTCCTCCTCACGCACCACCCTCCCCCTCCCCCCGCCTCCACCCTGCTCATCCACACCCGACACGGCGACCGACCGTCGCCGGAGGAGATCCGACATGTCCCGAACCAGATTGGTCCCGGTCCTCGTGGCCACCGCCGCGCTGTTGCTGGGGTGCGGGAGCGACGACGACCGTGGCTCGCCGGCCGCCGGGGACGCCGATACCCGCACCGGCTGCATCGACGACTTCGACGCCACCACCGACTACTTCCCCGACAAGGTGGTCGCCGAGCACTCCGAGCTGTGGTCAGCCGAGTACCACAACTCCTACGTGGTGTTGTCGGTGCCGAACTCGGAGTTCGCAGACCAAGGGACCCTCGACTACGTGCTCGTACGGTGCGGCGCACCCGAACCGGAGCTTCCCGACGCGCTGGCCGACGCCCAGGTGTTCGAGGTGCCGATCCAGCGGACCGTCATCAACCACGGCAACGGCGTGGCCATGCTCGACGAGATCGACGTGGTCGAGACCGTGGTCGGGTTCGGGGACTCCGTCTTCTCGGTGGCCGACGATCCGTGGGTGGCGGAGATCATGGATCGGGCCGACTCCCCCGCCAACGTGGGCGAGGGCGACGGCGTGGATCTCGAGACCACCCTCGGCCTCGAACCCGACCTCGTGATCCTGGGCGGGTTCGGCCCCGGCTTCACCAATGTGTCCGACACGGTGGACCGCGGCCTCCCGGCGGTGATGATCTCCAACCGCATCGAGTCCACCCCGCTGGCGTCGGCCGAGTGGATCAAGTTCCTCGCCCCCTTCTACGGCATGGAGACCCTCGCCAACGAGCGCTTCACCGAGATCGAGACCGCCTACGAAGAGATCGCCCAGACGGTCCGGGATTCGCTGGAGGACGACTTCCGTGCCGGGTACTTCTGCATGGACCCTGACCGGGGTTGCGCGTTCATGGCTGGCCACGGATCGGCGAGCCTCAACGGCCACATCCTCGACACGCTCGGGACCACCAACGTCTTCGCCGAGGGCAACGACGCCCCCAACGGGATGGAGTTCGACTACGAGAAGGCGCTCGGCCGGGCCGGCGATGCCGACTTTTTCGTGATCTACGACCGGCTCTCAGTCATCAAGGGGCTGCTCGACAGCGACACTCGCTTCTCGGAGTTCGAGGCGTTGACGTCGGGTCGCTACATCGGCTTCCTCGACGATGAGTACCCCCGATGCCGCTTCACCAGCACGGTGCAGGCCGACCGGTTGATCCGCGACTACGCCATCGGCATGGTGCCCGAGCAGTTCCCGGGCGAGGAGCCCACCTGCTTCGCGGCACCCGAGAGCGACTCCTGATGGCGGAAGCGACCCGGTCCGGACCTGTTCCTGGCACCGGGGCGCTCGTCGGTAGAGGTCTCGCCGGGGGTTGCCATCCGAGGCCGGTCGGTCACCCGGCCGCGGCCGCTCCTGCTGATGCCGTCGAGTGGGGAGCGTCGTGATCACCTTGGTGTTGGGCGGTGCCCGATCGGGGAAGTCGGCGGTGGCCGAACGACTCGTGTCCCAGTTCCCGGGGCCGGTCACCTACGTGGCCACTGCGTCGGTGGACCGGTCCGATCCCGACCACGTCGACCGGATCGAACGCCACCGCGCCCGACGCGACCCCGCCTGGGGCACGGTCGAAGCCGATACCGACCTGGCGCACGTGCTCGCGACCGCCTCGGGCACCGTGCTCGTCGATTCACTCGGCACCTGGGTCACGCGCTGGGCAGACCTGGCCGTCGAGGTCGAGCCCCTGGTTCGCGCCCTCCTGCGGCGAGCGGGCGACACGGTGCTCGTGTCCGAGGAGGTCGGCCTCGGCGTCCACCCGGCCACGGAGTTGGGGCGACGGTTCCGCGACGTGATGGGGACCGTGAACACCACCGTGGCCGCAGCGTCGGATCGGGTGCTGCTCGTGGTCGCCGGTCGGGTGCTGGCGCTGGAGGAGCGGTGAGGCGAGCCATCGCCTTCCTCACGTCGATCGGCGGGGGCGTGGCACCCGACGCCCAGACCCTCGGATGGTTCCCGATCGTGGGGGCCCTCGTCGGCGCGACCGTCGGTGCCGCGTGGTGGGGTGCGCAGGCGCTGTGGCCCCCCCCGGTCGCCGCGGCAGTGGTCGTGACGGTCGACCTGGCGCTCACCGGGATGCTGCACCTGGACGGGTTGGCGGACAGCGCCGACGGACTCGTTCCCCAGGTGCCTCGGGCTCGACGGCTGGCGATCATGGCCGATCCCACGGTGGGTGCGTTCGGGCTCACCGTGGTGGTCGGGGTCCTCCTGTTGCGCTTCGCGGCGTTCGCGTCCATGGACGCAGACGTGTGGCTGGTGGCCGCCGCGTGGTGCGGGGCGCGCGCGGTGATGGCCGTCGCCGCACGAGCCCTGCCCTACGCCCGGGCCGGGGGCGGACTGGCCAGTGCCTTCACGGGCGGCGACTGGCGCCTGGTGGCAGCGCACGGTCTGGTGCTGACCGTGGCGTTGGGAGCGGTGGCGGACGGCGGCCGTACCGTGCTGGCCGTCGCAAGCGGCCTGATCGCCGGTGCCGGCGTCATCTGGCTCGCACATCGCCGACTTGGCGGGTTCACGGGCGACGTTCTGGGCGCCGCGGGCATGGTGACCGAGACCGCCGCCATCGTGCTGGCCACCAGCACGCCATGACCCGCCTGCGGAGCGCGGCACTCGGGATGCTGGCGGATCGGGTGCTGGGGGAACCACCGGCCGCCGTCCATCCCGTGGCCGCGTTCGGTACGGCGATGCAGGCGGTGGAGCAGCGCCTCCACGCCGACCGGAGGATCGCCGGCGTCGCCCACGCCGCCATCGGCGCCACGATCGGCGCGGTGGGTGGTCGGCTCGTCGGGTCGACCGCCGTCGCCACCTGGCTGGCCGTGGCCGGTCGAAGCCTGGGCGAGGCCGCCACGGCCGTGGGTGAGGCGCTGACCGCCGATGATCTCCAACAGGCGCGGGTGCTCCTGCCATCGCTGGTCGGCCGTGACCCCAGCCGGCTCGACCAGGCTGAGATCGTACGGGCCGTGGTGGAGTCGGTGGCCGAGAACACCGTGGATGCCGTGGTGGCGCCGGCGTTGTGGGCGGCCGTGGCAGGCGCACCTGGCGCTCTCGCCCACCGGGCGGTCAACACCATGGATGCCATGGTCGGCTACCGCAACTTTCGCTATCGCCGCTATGGCTGGGCGGCTGCCAAGCTCGACGACGGGGCCGCGTGGGTCCCCGCACGGGCCACCGTGCTGCTCGTGGCCGCCTGTCGACCCCAGGCCGCACGCGACGTCCTCACTGCGGTGCGGCGCGACGCTCCGGCTCACCCTTCGCCCAACAGCGGCGTGGCCGAGGCTGCGTTCGCAGGTGCGCTGGGGCTGCGCCTCGGGGGAGCGAGCCGCTACGGCGATCGTGTCGAGGTGCGCCCGACGCTGGGTGGTGGCCGCCCGCCGGAGCCCGTCGACATCGGCCGCGCGGTGCGACTCAGCGCCGACGTGGGCCTGGCACTCGCCGCCGTCCTGACGGGGATCGATCACGCCCGAGGCGTTCGTCTCCCTTGACCACCCGACGGCTGCACCCACCATCTCGAGGAGCGAACCGATGATCCCACCCCCCGGACCCCACGGAGGCGACGGGCCCGCCGTGGCGAGCGCCCTCGGCATCGACCCGACGTCGGTAGTCGACCTCTCCCTGTCGTTGAACCCGTTTGCACCCGACGTGGCCGCTCTGGTGCGTC
Source organism: Acidimicrobiales bacterium (assembly GCA_012513855.1). Classification (GTDB taxonomy): domain Bacteria; phylum Actinomycetota; class Acidimicrobiia; order Acidimicrobiales; family Iamiaceae; genus Aquihabitans. Next base: position 2,307 of record JAAZBK010000299.1, on the reverse strand, counting down.
GCCACGCCGACGCCGCCATCCGCTATCCGGACCAGACGCAGGCCACCCGCGCGCTCGCCGAGGCGATCGGCACCGATCCCGACCGTCTGGTGCTCACCAACGGCGGCAGCGAGGCGATCGCGTTGGTGGCGGCCTCACTCGGAGGCAGCGTGGCCGTCGAACCCGAGTTCTCGCTGCACCCCCGCGGAGGATCCGGTCCGCGGTGGCGGAGCAACCCGAACAACCCCATGGGCGTCCTCGCCGGCCGGAACGACCACGCCGACGTGTGGGACGAGGCGTACTACCCGATGGCCACCGGCACGTGGACCCGAGGTGACGGGCCCGTGGTGGTGGGTTCACTGACAAAGCTCTTCGCCTGTCCCGGTCTTCGCCTGGGCTACGTGCTCGCCGACGACGCGAAGCACCTCGCCGCCGAGCAACCGACCTGGCCGATCAACACGATCGCTCTGGCCGTGGTGCCGCACCTGATCGCCGAGGCAGACCTGGCGGGCTGGCACCGAGCGCTCGCGGCACGACGTGCCGAGCTGTCCTCGATGCTCGCCCGTCACGGTCTCCTCGCGCGCTCCGGCGACGCGCCCTGGGTGCTCGTTCCCGACGGTGGGTTGAGAACCCGCCTGGCCCCGGAGGGGATCGTCGTGCGCGACTGCACCACCTTCGGAATGCCCGGATGGACCCGCATCGCACTCCCCGGTGACGACGCCCTCGCCACCCTCGACAACGCACTGGAACGGACGGCTCACCAATGATCACCACGATCCTCTTCGACATCGGCGACACGCTGGTGCATGCGGCCGCACCCGGCACCCCGGTCGACGCGCCCCAGGCCGCACCGCTGCCGGGAGCACTGCGCACCGTACGGGCGCTCGCCTCGACGCACCGGCTCGGCGCGGTTACCGACACGGCGGTGAAAACCGGTGCCGACGTGATGGTCGCGTTGACCGGTACCGGCTTCGAGGACCTCCTCGAGGTCATCGTGACCTCACAGGAGATCGGTGCTGCGAAGCCGGATCCCATCGGCCTCTTCGCGGCGATGACCGCGCTGGATGCGACACCGTCCCAGACCTTGTTCATCGGTGACGCCGATGTCGACGAGGCCGCTGCCGCCGCCGCGGGGGTGGCCTTCGCCAGGATCGACCCGCGCGAAACCGATCCGGTGGATGCCGCAGTCCGTCGCGCCTTGGTCCAACTCGACGGACCGTTGTCCGCAGCTGTGGCCCTGGTCCCAGCCGTCGACCACGATGCCGAGCGCGAAGCTACCTCCCGCCACCTCCAGCTGACCAAGCCGCCGGGCTCGCTCGGGCGACTCGAATCGCTGGGTATCCAGCTGGCTGCGATCGCCGGTCAGGTGCCGCCACCCGTTCCCCGTCCGGCCGCGGTCGCGGTGTTCGCCGCCGACCACGGTGTGGTCGCCTCGGGCGTCACCCCCTGGCCGCAGGAGGTGACCTCCCAGATGGTGGCCAACTTCGTGTCGGGGGGTGCCGCGATCAACGTGCTCGCTCGCCAGGCCGGCGCGACCGTCACCGTGATCGACGTGGGCGTTGCGGCCGATCTCGACGGCATGGGGATCACCGTCTCGCCCCGCCTGTGGTCGCGGCGGATCCGGTCCGGTACCGCCGACCTGTCGCGCGGGTCGGCCATGACCTTCACCGAGGCCCGGGCGGCGCTCGACCTCGGCGCCGAGGTGGCCGCGAGCCTCGTGGGGGCCGGCGCACGCGCGCTCGTGACCGGCGACATGGGCATCGGCAACACGACGGCGTCGGCGGCGGTCATCGCGGCCTTGACCGCCACCGACGCGAAGGCGGTCACGGGCCGGGGCACGGGCATCGACGACGCCATGTTCCGCCACAAGGTCGAGCTGATAGACAAGGCCCTGGCCCGTCTCCCCGCCGATCCGGATCCGGTGCTGGTGCTCTCGGAGGTGGGCGGACTCGAGATCGCCGCCCTGGCCGGGTTCGTGGTGGGCGGGGCCTCGCTGCGGGTACCGGTGGTGGTGGACGGCGTGATCGCCGCCGCAGCGCTCCTGGCCGCCCATACCCTGTGCCCGGCCGTGCTCCCCTACGTGGTCGCCGGGCACCGGTCCACCGAACCGGGATCCTCGGCCGTCCTGTCCCGCCTCGGCCTCGATCCCGTGATCGACCTGGGCCTCCGCCTCGGTGAGGGGTCAGGAGCCTGCCTCGCCCTGGCCTCGTTGGAGGCGGCTGCGCTGGTGCTCCGGGACATGGCCACCTTCGAGGAAGCGCACGTGGTCAACGGGGCCTGATCCGCCGGCGCGTCGACGACATCTGTCCAACGAAGGTTCGGGTGCGG
>JAAZBK010000298.1 GCA_012513855.1 Acidimicrobiales bacterium | reverse complement strand
TGGCCGTGGTGTTCGCTGCCGCTCTCACCGCCGGCGGCCTCTGGTACCTCATGCGACGCACCCGGCTCGGGCTCGAGACCCGAGCCGGGGTCGATCGTCCGATCCTCGCCCGGCTGAGGGGGATCGACACCGATCGGTCGTCGCGCATCGTGTGGTCTCTCACCGCCGCGCTCGCGGGGTTGGCCGGCGTGCTGATCGCCCCGATCTTCGACCTGAGCCCGCTCACCTTCCACATGGTGGTGTTCACGTCGTTCACCGCCGCGGTGGCGGCCCGGCTCCGATCGGTGCCGCTGGCGTTCGCGGCCGGCATCGCTCTCGGCGTCGTCCAGAACCTGTTGAACGGCTACGCGCCGGACTTCTTGGCCAACGTGTCCGGGTTCCGTTCGTCGGTGCCGTTCATCCTGCTCTTCGCGCTCATGTTCTTCGTCCAGGCGCGCGGCCGGGAGGCCGGGTCGGTCGCCGAAGAGGCTCCCGTTGCCGACCCCCGTTCCGACCTCGGTCCCTGGCGGCGCCGGGTGCCGTGGATCGTCGCCGGCGGCGCGCTCGTGGTCTACGGGCAGTTCGTGGCCGACGCCTACTGGACCGGCATCGTCAACCGGGGCCTGGTCCTGGGGCTGGTGTTCCTGTCGTTCGTGGTCGTCACCGGCTACGGCGGGATGATCAACCTGGCCCAGGCCACCTTCGTCACGGTCGGAGGCTTCACCGTCGGGTGGCTGGTCAACCACCAGTGGCCGTCCACGGCTCCGATCATCATGAACAACGGCCGCATCGTGTTCTGGCTGGCGGTGATCATCGCCATCGTCGTCACCACGCTGGTCGGTCTTTTCGTGGCGCTGCCATCGCTTCGGCTGGGCGGTCTGGCGCTCGCGCTGGCCACGCTGGCCCTGGCGTTCGTGGGTGACCGCCTCGTATTCCAGCTCCAGGGAGTCCGCAACGGGTCGGCTGGTTGGTCGATCCCCAAGCCGGCGTACGGCCCGGTCGACCTGGGCGACGCCAAGATCCTGATGCTCGTGCTCCTGGTGCTGGTGGTGGCGGTGGTCGGGATCGTCGGCAACCTCCAGCGCTCGGCAACCGGCCGTGCGGTGCTGGCCCTGCGCTCCTCGTCGGCCGCGGCGGCCACGGCCGGAATCGATCCGGTCCGCACCAAGCTCACCCTCTTCGCCGTCTCCGCGGCGCTGGCCGGGTTTGCCGGAGGCATGTTCGCCCTCGTCAACAGCCCGATGACCAACACCAGCGCGCCGCCGCTCCTCGGCATCGTGTGGCTGGCGGTGGCAGTCACCTTCGGCATCCGCCGGCCGGGCGGCGCGGTGGTGGCCGGGCTGGTCTACGCCCTGATGCCGCCGGTGCTCGGCGGCATCGGAGGAACCTGGGGTGCGCCCTGGGACAGCCTCCCGGGCACGGCGCGCGACCTCGTCGGGTCGCCCGAGTTCGCGTCGATGCTGTTCGGCCTCGGTGCCGTCGGTCTCGCCCGGCAACCCGACGGTGTGCTGGCCGAGGTCGGCCACTCCATGAGGGAGCTGAGGGACAAGCGGGCCGGTCGGTCGGGTGCGGCGCTGGGCGTGGCTGCCGGGGGCGTCGTCGTCGAGGGCGTCGTCCTCGAAGAGGTCGGGAGCGCCGCATCGGGAGAGGCCGGGTTGGAGGACGCCGCCGCGCCCAGTGCGGGGGGCACTCGTCCGGTGGCCGGTGCTCCCCGTTCGGACCTCGCGCTCGAGATGGTCGACATCGACGCCGGCTACGGCGAGGTCCAGGTCCTCCACGGGGTCGACCTGACCGTCGAACCGGGCCAGATCGTTGCGGTCCTCGGCGCCAACGGAGCCGGCAAGTCGACGTTGTGCTCGGTGGCCGCAGGTCTGGTCGCACCGTCGGCCGGAGCGGTGCGGCTCGGCGGCACCGACGTCACGGCCGAGCCCACCCACGTCCGTGCTCGCCGGGGCCTGGTGCTCGCCCCCGAGGCGCGTGGCGTGTTCCCGGGGCTCTCGGTCGACGACAACCTCGCCATCCGGCTCGACACGCTCGACGCTCGACGTGCGGCCAAGGACCGGTTCCCGATCCTCGACGACCGGGCCGACCAGCTGGCCGGACTGCTGTCCGGCGGCGAGCAGCAGCAGCTCGCCATGGCCGTGGCCCTGGCCGACCCGCCTCCGGTGTTCGTGGCCGACGAGCCCACCCTCGGCCTGGCGCCGCTGTCGACCCGGACCGTGGTGGAGGCCCTGGCCGAGCTGAGGGACCTCGGCACGGCCGTGGTCCTGGTGGAGGAGCAGGCCGCCGCCGCCCTCGAGCTGGCCGACCGGGTGGTGCTGATGGAGCTGGGCCGGGTCACGTGGGAAGGCCCCAAGGCCGACCTCGACATCGAGCGCCTGACCGCGTCCTACCTGGGCGACGCCGACTCGTCGCCGTCGTCTTCACCGG
>JAAZBK010000297.1 GCA_012513855.1 Acidimicrobiales bacterium | reverse complement strand
CCGACGTGGTGCACGCCATCCGGCTCACGGCCACCATCGCGGTGATCTCGGTGGTCATCAACACCGTCTTCGGAGTCGGGATGTCGCTGCTGCTCGTCCGGTACCGCTTCCCGGGCAAGCGCCTGCTGAGCGCGCTGGTCGACCTGCCGCTCTCGGTCTCGCCGGTGGTCGTCGGCCTGGCCCTCATCCTCGTCTACAACGGCCGGACCGGCTGGTTCGGACCGACGCTCGAGAGCTGGGGCTTCCGGGTGATCTTCTCGACCCCGGGCATGATCATGGCCACCGTGTTCGTGGCGCTGCCACTGGTGGTGCGCGAGGTCGTGCCCGTCTTGGAGGAGATCGGCACCGAACAGGAGCAGGCGGCCCAGAGCCTCGGCGCCAACTCTTGGCAGACCTTCCGCCGGATCACCCTCCCGTCGATCAGGTGGGCGGTGGTCTACGGCGTGGTCCTCAGCCTGGCCCGGTCGCTAGGCGAGTTCGGGGCGGTCAAGGTCGTCTCCGGCAACATCCTCGGCCGTACGCGGACCGCCACCCTCGTGGTGGAGGAGAAGTACCTGAACTTCGACAAGGGCGGGGCCTACGCCACCGCCTTCCTTCTCACCCTGGTGGCGGTGGCCTGCATCGTCATCGTCTCCCTGATCAGACCTGAGGAACCCCGGCGATGAGCATCAACATCACGAACGTGAACAAGAACTTCGGGAGCTTCGTGGCCCTCGAGGACGTCAACCTGGAGATCCCCACCGGACGGCTCACGGCTCTGCTCGGACCGAGCGGCGGAGGCAAGTCCACCCTGCTCCGCATCATCGCCGGTCTGGAATACGCCGACACCGGCACCGTGGAGATCGAGGGGGTCGACGCCACCCACCTGTCACCCCAGAAGCGCAACGTCGGGTTCGTGTTCCAGCACTACGCCGCGTTCAAGCACCTGTCGGTGGCCCGCAACGTGGCGTTCGGCCTGGAGATCCGCAAGCGTCCCAAGTCCGAGGTGAATCGGCGGGTGGCGGAGCTGCTCGAACTGGTCCACCTCGAGCAGTTCGCAGATCGCAAGCCCGCGCAGCTCTCAGGCGGTCAGCGTCAGCGGATGGCGCTGGCCCGGGCGCTGGCCGTGGAGCCGACCGTTCTGCTTCTCGACGAGCCCTTCGGTGCGCTCGACGCGAAGGTCCGGAAGGAGCTTCGTGAGTGGCTTCGTCGCCTCCACGACGAGGTCCACGTGACCACGGTCTTCGTGACCCACGATCAGGAGGAGGCCCTCGAGGTCGCCGACGAGATCGTGGTGATCAACCACGGTCGCGTCGAACAGGTCGGCAGTCCCGACCAGTTGTACGACGAGCCGGCCAACGACTTCGTCATGAGCTTCCTCGGGCCCGTGACCCGGTTCCGGGGCGAGTTGGTCCGACCGCACGACATGGCAGTCGTCCGCGACGACCCCGGTGGGCCGGGCGTGGACGGTCGTGTGGTGCGGCTCACCCGGGTCGGCTTCGAGGTGCGCGTCGACATCGCCACCGACGACGAGGTCGTGCTCGTCACCCTCACCCGAACCGAGGCCCGTGCCCTCGGACTCGATCTCCACACTGCGGTGAGGGTTCGGGTGGTCGACGGAGCGCCGACGGTTCCCGTAGGCCTGGGCACGCACGCGGCGGACCGATCCGGCCCGGAGGAGGCCCCGATCGAGGGAGCCGAGAGGCGGCCGACCCGGAGCCGGCCGACCGAACCGGTGAGCTGAGGGTGGCCAACCGGCCGGTCAGGGTCCGGTAACCGCGAGGATCTCGGGCGCGGTCACGCGCTCCGCATACTCCTCCGAGCGCTGGAAGTTGGTGATCAGCGAGCCCAGGTCGCCACCGCCGGCGCGCCTGACCCAGTGGGCCCAGCCGGCGGCGTCGGGAGCCCGGTCGAGCATGCCCAGGTACGTCATGGCCACGTCGACCTGCGGAGCGAGGTGCGCTGCTCCGTCGCCCGCCGTCCAGTTGGCGATCAGCTGACCCCGGCTGGTCCCCGTCTGGAGGACGTGGACGGTGTTGGTGAGCTCGACCAGGGTGGGCTCACGGCGGAAGACGTTCTCGAAGACCCGGCCCGCGAAGGCGGTCACGTCGAGCTCGTCAGCTCCGGCGGCGTTGATCATCAGGTTCGCGAGCAGGGCCCGGTCACCGCCGTTGCGCAGGTATGCGGCGCCTTCACGGATGCTCCCGGCGGACATCGGGTAGGTGCCGTGGACGGCGAGGTGGAGGCGCAGCGTCGGAGCGACGACCTCGCTGAACTCACCCGATGCCATGAAAGCGCCGATCACCTGGGCACCGGTCCAGCCCCGGTCGAGGCGGTCGAGCCAGTAGCCGGCGCCGGCCGGATCGAGTTCCCGCCCGAGGAAGTCCTGGTACTGCTGGGCCACGAAGTCGACCGGGCAGCGGAACGGACCCGATGCCCCGGGAACGGCGCGGAACCGGCCGCTGCGGCGGTTGTCCCTCATGAACGTGGGCCAGTCGGCGCGACACAGACGTCGACCGGTGGTGAAGATGTCGATGCGGGTGTTGTCCTCGAAGTAGTACGGCTGAGCGATGTGGGTGATGCCGTCGATCTCGGCGATCGCGGGGGTGGAGGCAGGGGTGAGCGCCAGCCCCGAGGTGAAGGGGCGGGACGCCTCGATGCGGCCGGTGCGTCCGTCGTGGATGCGCATCTCGTGGTCGAACCCGGCCACCACCTCCTGCCACCCGTCGTCGTCGACGTCGGCGATCGAGACCCCGCCGTGGGTGGCGTAGCGCTCGAAGCACCCGTCCGTGTGGCCGGACTCGCAGCTGCGCCACAGCTCGCGCCCGTCGGAGTCGAACACGTAGATGTAGCCACCCTCCGAACCCACGGCCACCTCGAGGCCGGCGTCGCCGTCCAGTTCGCCGATGGCGGGCGACGTCATCGCCCGGCCGGCCACTGCCACGGGCCAACCCGGAAGGGAGCGGCCGGTCCGAGCGGTGAACGCGTCGACCCAGCGACCCCCGGGGTCGGGGAAGTGGGTTCCGGTCCCGACCACCACGTCCAGGTCGCCATCGCGGTTCAGGTCGACGACTGCGGGGGTGGACCACACCGTCTGGAGCGGTACGAACTTGGGGTAGCCGGGGTAGGTGGAGCCGTCTCGGTTGAGGATCCACACCAGCCCACCCTCTGGAGCGTTGAGCGGGTTGCCCGCCCAGATGTCGCCGCCCAGCACGATCTCGGGGGTTCCGTCGTGGTCGATGTCGGCCACCACGGGGCTCGACCAGAGCGTGTCCTCGATGTAGCGCCTCCACAGGAGCTCGCCGGTGGCCGACCAGGCGTAGACCGTGTGGTCCCAGCTCGGAGCGATGATGTCGAGCCGGTCGTCACCGTTGATGTCGGCCACCGCCGGGGTGGCGAAGAAGCCGTGCGGCCGGCAGTCGGTTCCGGGCGGGCAGTG
>JAAZBK010000296.1 GCA_012513855.1 Acidimicrobiales bacterium | reverse complement strand
TCGACGTAGACCCGGCCGTCGCCGTCGACCGCCGGACCCACCCGGGGTGTGAGTTCCGCCGGCACCTTGGCGGCCAGCGCGGTCTCGGCCCGCTCCAGGTCGGCCAGGAGCTGGTCGACGTCGGCGTCGTCGGACTCCAGCGCGAGCACCAGGTCTGCCACCCGTCGCAGGGCCCCCGCCACCCGTTCGGTCTGGGGAAGCGGCTCGACCCCGAAGGTCCACGGTTTGATGGCGGTCATCTCTACCGGCCCTTCGGCATGCCGAGGATCCGCTCGGCCACCAGGTTGCGCTGGATCTGGGACGTACCCGCGGCGATGGTGTTCTGGAACGCCCACAGGTAGTCGTGCACCACGCGGGCCTCGTCGGTCTCGGGGCCGCCGGTGCCGAGGGCCCGGCGACCGATGATCTCCATGCCCAACCGGGAGATCTCCTGGCCCAGCTCGCTGTAGCCGAGCTTCACCGCGGAGCCGAGCGGCGACGGCACACCCGCGGCCTCGGCCTCGGTGACGCAGCGCTGGGTCATCCGCCACAGACCTTCGGCACGGGCGTCGAGCCGGCCGACGTGGCGCAGGAACCCGGGGTCGTCAACCGGCGCTCCCGGCAGTGCCACGAGGCGCCGGAGCTGGCTTCGCAGGGTGATGATGTGCTGGGCGAACGCGGTGCCCCGCTCGAAGCGGAGCGTGACGTTGGTGACCCGCCAGCCGTCGTTCTCCTTGCCCACCCGGTTGGACACGGGGATGCGAACCTCGTCGAGGAACACCTCGCAGAAGTGGCTCTCGCCGTCGATCGTCTTCATGGGCCGGACCTCCACGCCCGGCGAGCGCATGTCGAGGATCAGCCAGCTGATGCCCTTGTGCTTGGGGGCGTCGGGGTCGGTGCGCACCAGCAGCTCGCCCCAGTCGGCCACGTGAGCGCGGGTGCTCCAGATCTTCTGGCCGCTCACCACGTACTCGTCGCCCTCGCGCACCGCTCGGGTGCGCAGCGACGCCAGGTCCGACCCTGCGCCCGGCTCGGAGAAGCCCTGGCACCACACCGTCTCGCCCCGCAGGATCCGGGGCAGGTGGTAGGCGCGCTGCTCGTCGGTGCCCTCGGCGATGAGGGTGGGACCGGCGTGGGCGTTGCCCACGAAGTTGATGCCCACGTAGGGCGCCCCCGAATCCGCGTACTCCTCCAGGTAGACGAGCTGCTGGGAGACCGGGAGCCCCCGACCACCGAACTCGACGGGCCAGTTCAGCCCGGCGTAGCCGGCTTCGTGGAGGCGGCGCTGCCAGCCGGTGTCGTAGGCGCGCCGCTCGTCCCAGTCGCCCGGCGGAGGTGGGGGGCCGTAGTCGGCCACCGCGTCGTCGAGCCAGGCGCGCAGCTCCTTTCGGAACGCTTCGTCGGCGTCGGAGTAGTGCAGGTCCATCGGTTCAGCGGGCTCGTCTCGGGCTCACCGGAGCCTCGGCTCGGTTCGGGTGGGCGGGTTCTCGGCCACCTCGGCCATGCCGATGGGGTTGCCGACCCTCGTATAGATGAGGCCCTGCTCCATGGCGGCGCGGTACGGACGGTCGAGCGAGTCCCAGATGGCCCGCACCGTTCCCTGGGTGGCGGCGCTGGGCTTGGCCGCGATGCCCGCGGCGATCTCGTGCGCCCGCTCCCAGAGCACCGGTCGGTCCACCACCTCGGTGACCAGACCGATCTGGAGCGCGGTGGCAGCGGTGACCCTCTCGTCGTTGCCCGACAGCGCCATGCGCAACGTGTGCGCCAGGCCGATGCGGCGCATCATCCCCACCGGTTCGAGCGCCGAGACCATGCCGTAGGTGACGTGGGAGTCGAAGAAGGTGGCGTCGCTGGAGCAGATGACCACGTCTGATTCGTTGAGGAAGTACATGGCCCCCGCCGTGCAGATCCCCTGCACAGCGCAGACCACCGGCTTCCAGACCTTCTGCCACTTGGGGCTGAGAAGCTCGCCCGGGTCCTCGTGGTTCCAGATGTCGTCGGGCTGGCCGTAGGACGACTTGGTGTCGAGGCCGGCGCAGAACGCCCGGTCTCCCTCGGCCCGCAGCACCGCCGCGTTGACCTCGGGGTCGTCCTTGACCAGCCGCCACGCGGCCCGTACCTCTTCGCACATCTGGCGGTTGAAGGCGTTGAGCACCTCGGGCCGGTTGAGCGTGATGGTGGCGACGCGGTCGCTCGACGTCTCGTAGCGGATCGTCTCGAAGTCGGCCGGGCCGGTCACGACGCGCTCCAGTTGGGCTCGCGCTTCTCCATGAACGCCAGCGGCCCCTCCTTGGCGTCGTTGGTGGGGATGACCCGCTCCCGGAACGCCTCGGCCAGGATCTCGGCCTCGTGCAACGGCAGGTCTCGTCCCTTGCGGATGGCCAGGCGGGTGCCCCGCACGGCCAGCGGCGCGTTGCGGTTGACCAGTGCCACCACCTCCCGCGCCCGATCGAGGAGCTTGTCGTGCTCGACCACCTCCGACACCAGACCGAGGTCGTAGGCCCGCTGCGCGTCCATCCGCTCGTGGCGTCCTGTGAGCGCCATCCGCATGGCGATTCCCATGGGCAGGACCCGGGCCAGGCGGACGACCTCCCGACCCGACACCAGGCCGATGCTCACGTGCGGGTCGAAGAACTGGGCCTTGTCGGAAGCGATGGTGATGTCGCCAGTGGTGACCCAGTCGAGGCCGGCGCCGCAGCACAGGCCGTTGACCGCGGTGACCACCGGCTTGGTCATGGTGCGGAACGGGGGCGTGCCCTCCTGGGGCGCTTCCCACTGGGCCAGCGTGGAGAGGTAGGCCTCCTCGTAGATGACCCGACCGTCGTCGGGGATCTCGCTCACGTCGGCGCCCGCGCAGAACGCCCGGCCGTTGCCGGTGACCAGGATGGTCCACACCGCGTCGTCGGCCTCGGCTGCGGCGTAGGCCTGGCGCAGCTCCTCGACCATGGCCGGGCTGAGCGCGTTGAGCTGCTCAGGTCGGTTGAGCGTGATGGTGGCGCAGCGGTCGGCCACCTCGTAGATGATGTTCTCGAACTCCACGTCTCTCCTCTAGCGGCCGGTGAAGCGGGGGTCGCGACGCTCGGAGAACGCGGCCAGCCCCTCCCGGAAGTCCTTGGTGCGAGACGACAGCTCTACGGCCATGGTCTCGTGCTCCATCGCCGCGATCATGCCGCTCTCCAGACCGTCGTGCAGGAGGCGCTTGGTGAGCCCGAGAGCCACGGTGGGACCGTTGCGGAGCTCGTCGACCAGCTCGGCGGTGGTGGCGCTCAGCTCGTCGATCGGCACGGCGCGGTGGATCATCCCCCACGCCGCGGCGTCGACCGCCCCCACCGGACGGCCCAGCATCAACATCTCCTTGGCCCGGGCCACGCCGATGAGCCGAGGAAGCAGCCAGGTGGACGCGCTGTCGGGCGTGAAGCCCCGCTTGGTGAAGGGCACCCAGAACTGGGCGTCTTCGGCGGCGATGGTGAAGTCGGCGGCCAGCGCGATCTGGCAGCCCATGCCCGCGGCCCAGCCGCGAACCGAGGCCACCACCGGCACCTGGATCTGGGTGATCACGGCGATCAGCCGGTGGGCCTGCAACGCCAGGCGCCTCTGGAGGTTGCCGGCGCGTGGCTTCTCTTCTTCTCCACCCGAACCGCTGTTGGCCTTCACCCAGTCGGAGCCCGAGCAGAAGTCGGGGCCGGTGCTGGTGAGCAGGACCGCCCGGAACCGGTCCTCGAGCGCGGCGGCCTCCAGCACCTCGACGATGGCGCGCACCGAGCGCTGGTCTATGGCGCCCTTGCGGTGGGGCCGGTCGATCACGATGCCCAGCACGTCGCCGTCGACGTCGACGCGGATGCCGGACTCCTCGGCGGGGACGGGGATGCTCATGCGCCCACCAGTGCTCGCCCGGCGGCCTGGGCCCGTGCGTCGCCGGCCTCGAAGCGCAGCGACAGGTGCCAGGCCCGCTTGAGCAGGTAGTTGGGCAACATGTCCCAGGTGAAGCCCATGCCGCCCAGGATCTGGACGGCATCGCTGGCGCCGTCGATGGCCGCCTCGGTGGCCAGCAGCACCGCGGCGTCGACCGAGCGAACCGGATCGTCGCCGGGACCGGGCCGGTCGACCACGGCGGCCGCCGCGTAGGTGGCGCTCTGGGCCACTGTCACCCGCACGTACATGTCGGCCAGCATGTGCTTGACCGCCTGGAACGAGCCGATGGGCACGCCGAACTGCTCCCTCTCCAGCGCGTAGGACCGGGCCAC
>JAAZBK010000295.1 GCA_012513855.1 Acidimicrobiales bacterium | reverse complement strand
CTCGACGAGGGGCAGCACCTTGCGGGTCGAAGCCACGACGCCGTCGCCGGGCTGATCCTTGAGGTCGCTCAGCCGGCCGAGGCTGATGGCGGACGCGTCGTAGCCGAGCGGCCCGTTGAAGTCGACCAGGCGGCGGGCGGCGAGGAAGTGGGTGAGGGTGCGCTTGGCCTCGTCGTCGATCTCGGCCCAGGCGGCGTCGGAGATGGGAGCGAGGTCGCGGTACAGGTGGTTCACAGGAGGCCTCCGATGGCGGGCGTGGCGTTGTGGGCGAGGTGGCGAAGGCTGCCTATGCCGAGGCTGCCCGAGGTGGAAGATCCGCTGTCGGCGGGAGAGCTTGCGCCGTCGTCACCGTCTCCGTCGCCGGACTCGGCGGCCTCCTCGATGGCGAGGATGTTCCCCTCGGTGAAGAGGTAGGTGCGCAGGTGCTCGTCGAGGATCGGGTCGCGGCGACGGAGCCACTCGAGGGTCATCGCCGCGTGCTCCTTCTCCTCGTCGCGGTTGTGGGCGAGGACCTCTGCCAGTTCCGCGTCGTCGGTGGCGTCGACGCGCTGGTCGTACCAGTCGACAGCCTCGAACTCCTCCATGAGAGAGGCGATGGCGCGGTGGTGGTCGAGTGTCTTGGGTTGGAGCCGGTCGATCGGCTCGTGGAAGCCTTCGCTCGTCATTGGGTGACCTCGGGTAGCGGGCGGGAACGTCGTTCTGACCGTTCGCTGTTCAGGCCCAACGTACCCACTTTGACCACCGACGATGCCGGGTGACGGAGGCTGCGGCCGAGGGTCGTTTGTGAAAGGAGTGTGGCGACGGGCCCGCTGATGTTGCATTTGGATGACGAATGCGACAAACATGTCTCCCCGTTCGCCCCAGAGCGGTCGCCACACCCACCCCGGTGGGTCTCGCTACCGCCCGCAGCGCTCGGTCCGCCGGGTCGCTGTCCGGCCTCTCGAGGCAGGAGGGTCCACCGATCTAGGAGTCCCTACGCGTGAATCCCGCCCCCACCCCGGTAACCGACCTCGCTTCGAGCGGGGCCAAGGAGCCGGAGGTGCGTCGGACCCGTCGCCCCTGGCGTCTCGCTGCCGGTCTGATGGCCGTGCTGGCGATCGCCGGCCTCACGTCGGCGTGCACGCCTGAGGAGGTCGCCAAGATGGCGATCGCCGAGCACTGGGGAACCAACGCCGCATGTGCGGAGAAGATCGTGCTGCGGGAGTCACGCTTCCAGTCCACTGCGGTCAACCCGCGCAGCGGCACCACGGGCCTGTTCCAGATCCACCCGATCCACGCCCCGTGGATCAAGCGCACGTTCGGGTACGACTTCAGCGAGATGAACGACCCGTTCAAGAACTCCGAGGTCGCCCACGCTCTGTCGGCCGAGGCCTACCGGATGTACAAGGACGGTTGGCAGCCCTGGCGCAAGGGCGGCGCCCGGATCCCCGGCGGCGGTTGCCCGGCCTGATCAGGTTCACCAGATAGTTCTGGAGCACTCGGACCGGAGCGACGTCGACGCAGCGGGCGTCGATGGCGCTCCGGTCCTTGCGTTTTCGTAGCCTCATCCATTGCCATGACATCGCCGCTGCGTCACGCCCTCGACCTCGTCTCCTACGCCGCCACCCGGCGCTCCCACGACCGTCACGACGCGTCGACGGTTGCCGACCTGATGGTGGAACCGAGCGACCTGGGGCTCCCGCCCGGCCTCGAGGTCCGGTGGCTCGGGGTGGCGGGCTTCGCCCTCAGCTACCAGGGCACCACCGTCCTCATCGACCCCTTCGTCAGCCGCGTGCCGATGGCCGACATGATGAAGCGCCGGGCGCTGGTGCCGAGCCGGGCGCTGATCGACGCCTGGGTGCCCCGGGCCGACGCGGTGCTGGTGGG
>JAAZBK010000040.1 GCA_012513855.1 Acidimicrobiales bacterium | reverse complement strand
GTCGTGGTCACCGAGGGCCTCACCGTCGCCTACGGCGATCGGCTGGCCCTCGACCACGTCGACCTCCGGATCGAGAGCGGGACCACGGTGGCCGTCATCGGCCCCAACGGTTCCGGCAAGTCCACCCTGCTCTCGGCCATCGCGGGGCTGGCCACGCCCACGTCTGGAACCGTGACGGTCAGCGTCGACCAGGTGGCCATCGTCCTCCAGTCGACCGAGGTCGACCGCACCCTGCCTATAACCGTGCTGGAGACCGTGCGGATGGCCCGCTACCCGCACCGGGGCATGTTCGGTCGCCTCGGCGCCGACGATCGGGCCGCGGTCGAGAACGCCATGGAGAAGATGTCGGTGACCGACCTGGCCCACCGCCAGTTCCATGCCCTCTCGGGCGGGCAGCGACAGCGGGTGCTCGTGGCCCAGGCCCTGGCCCAGGAGGCCGACGTCTTGTTGTTGGACGAGCCGGTCACCGGGCTCGACATCGTGTCGCAGAACCTGATCCTGGAGGTGATCGACGCCGAACGGGCCGCCGGCCGCGCCGTCGTGCTCACCACGCACAGCCTCGACGAGGCCGCCCGCTGCGACCGGGTGGTCCTCCTCGACGGGCGGATCATCGCCGCGGGCGCACCTGAAGAGGTGATCGTCGACGGGCACCTCAACACCGCCTTCGGCACCGAGATCACCCGCCTGCCCACCGGTCAACTACTTCTCGACCACCCCCACCACGGCTGCTAGCGACCCGGGTCAACCAGACGTGGAGGCGCAGCCGACGCAGGTGCCCACCAGGTCGAGTCGGTGCGACGAAGCCAGGAAGTCGCTATCGGTGGCCACCTCGGCCAGGGCGTCCTCGATGGCCTGCTCGACGTCGTCGGGGACGGTGAAGTCGTCGACCCGACCGCACGTCGAACAGATCAGGTGGTGGTGGTGATGGCCCATGACGGCCTCGGTCAGCTCGAAGCGGGCGTGCTCGCCGCTGCTGACGATGCGGGCCACCACGCCCACCTGCTCTAGCACGGCCATGTTCCGGTACGCGGAGCTGAGCGCCACCCCGGAATCGGCTGCGATCAGCTGCGGGATGGTGACCGGACGACCGACCTCGGCCAGCAGCTCCACGAGGCGTCGTCGACCGGTGGTGAAGAGCTGGTCGGCGCTGCGCAGGCGGTCGCGAACCTCTTCGTGCAACGCCTCGAGGTCTTCGCGCTTCGGTCCCACGGCCCGCATCGTAGGCGGATTGAGACCGAATCCCAGTGAGGGCTCGTCCGGTCTCCGGGCAGAACGTCACCATCACGAGCACGTCTTGCCCGCGCCCGTCCGTCCCGGGCAGATCGTCAACGTCACGGCCACGTTTTGCCCGCGCCCGCGTCCGGGCAGATCGTCAACGTCATGGCCACGTCTTGCCCGCGCCCCCACCGCCCCGGGCAGAACATCACCGTCACGAGCACGTTTTGCCCGCGCCGGACCTCTTGCGGGATCGGCTGCGAGCGGCTCAACGCGTCGACGTCGGGCGTCTGACAGGCTGCGGTCCGGCGATCGGCGGGCC
>JAAZBK010000039.1 GCA_012513855.1 Acidimicrobiales bacterium | reverse complement strand
CGGTGCTCCAGCAGGAGCTGATCGACGGAGCATCCGGCGGCGGGGCGCACGCCGGGCCACCGCCACAGGTGGCCGAGCTGGAGGAACGGGGGAAGAAGGCCGCCATGGTCGGCGGCATCCTCCACCTAGCGTTCGCCCTGATCCTTCTCGACATGGTCTTCAAGCCCGGCCTGGGCTGAGCCCCGCCGGCTCGCCAGGACCCAGCCGCGGCAAGCCAGGCGGAGATGGCCCTGCTCACGTCGTGTTGCCGATGGTGCGGGAACGCTCGGTCGGCCTGTCCCTGACGCGTCGTCAGATATCCTGACGGCTCCATGGCCTCGCTCGACCTCGCTGCCCTCGTCGATCCCGCTCACACCGCAATCGTCACCTCTGAGGTGCAGAACGGCGTGGTGGGGGAGCGCTCGGCGCTGCCCGCGCTGGCCGAGTTGGCCGGGCCCGTGGTCGAGCAGCTCTCGGTGCTGCTCTCTGCGGCTCGTCCCGCCGGGGTTCGGGTCATCCACGCCACGGCTGCTCGCCGGGCCGATGCTGCGGGGTCCAACACCAACGCCCGCCTGTTCGCGGCGGTGAAGAAATCGCCCGTGGCGTTGCTGCCCGGATCGCCCGAGGCCGAGGTGGTGTCGGAGTTGGGTCCAGAGCCCGAGGACCTGGTGCTCACCCGGCTCCATGGGCTCAACCCGATGGCGGGCACCGACCTCGACCCGGTGCTGCGCAACCTCGGCGTCCGGACCGTGATCGTGACCGGGGTGTCGGTGAACGTGGCGGTCACCAACCTGGTGATGGACGCCGTCAACCACGGCTACCAGGTGGTGCTGCCACGCGACGGGGTGTGCGGCATCCCCACCGAGTACGCCGACGCGGTGATCGACAACACCCTGTCGCTGCTGGCCACCGTCACCACCGTCGACGAACTGGTGGCCGCATGGCGCGAGGCTGGCCGGTGACCGCGACCACCTCGACCGTGAGAACTGCCGGAACGAGTGAGTGGGGTGGCGCGACTGGTTCTGGTCGTGGCCCGCGCCCGCTCGCTGCTGGTTTCACGACAGGAACGACGCCTATGTCGACAGCAGTTGCGGGCCGGATCGGACCTGGCGCGCGCGAACACGGAATCGGGAGGCGGACGTGACCGACCAGAACATCGAGCCGGGGACCGTTCACGACGACGACCCGCGTGCCGACCTGCGGTGGCCGACCATCCCGGCGGCGGTCGCCGACGTGGCGGCCCGGCTTGGCGACCGGGAGGCCATCGTCGACCCGAGCGGTGGCTCCCCCAGCGGCGGCTCCCCCGAGGGAAGTACCGGCGGCACCCGAACCTGGACCTGGGCCGAGGTCGCCCGCGAGACAGACCGGGCCGCCGCCGCGTTCATCGCCGCCGGCATCGGGCGTGGTGACCGCGTGGCGATCTGGGCGCCCAACTGCGCCGAGTGGGTGATCGCCCTGTTCGGGCTGCAGTCCGCCGGAGCCGTGCTGGTCCCGCTCAACACCCGCTACAAGGGGGCCGAGGCGGCGGACATCATCGAGCGGAGCGGCGCCCGCGTCCTGGTGACCGTCGACGGGTTCCTCGGCAACCACTACGTCGGCATGCTCGATGGGCACGACCTGCCGAAGCTGGAGCGCATCGTCGTCATGCGCTCCGAGTCGAACGACGCGCCCGCGGGCGCGTCGCCCACCCAGACGTGGGAGGCGTTCCTCGCCTCGGGCGAGACGGCCGGCATCACCGCGGAGCAGGTCGCAGCCCGTCGCAGCGAGGTCCAGCCAGCAGACACCGCCGACCTGCTCTTCACCTCCGGGACCACCGGCAAGCCCAAGGGCGTGATCTGCGACCACAGCCAGGTGCTGCGAACCGTCGCCACCTGGGCCAACGTCGTGGGCCTGAACGAGCACGACCGCTACCTGGCGATCAACCCGTTCTTCCACTCCTTCGGCTACAAGGCGGGGATCGTGGCGTGGCTGACCACCGGCTGCGTGCTGGTACCCATGCCGGTGTTCGACGTACCCGAGGCCATGCGCCTCATCGCCGAGCAGCGCATCTCGATGATCCCCGGGCCGCCGACGCTCTACCAGACCATCCTCAACCACCCCGACCGGGCCCAGCTCGATTCCTCCAGCCTCCGCCTGGCGGTCACTGGAGCGGCCAGCGTGCCCGTCAGCCTCATCGAGCAGATGCACACCGACCTCGGCTTCGACACGGTGATCACCGCCTACGGGCTAACCGAGGCGTGCGGGTTCGCCACCATGTGCCGCCGCGGCGACGACGCCGTCACCATCGCAACCACCTCCGGACGAGCCATGCCGGGCATAGAGGTCCAGGTGGTCGACGACGACAACCGGGCGCTGCCCGCAGGCGAGGCCGGAGAGGTGGTGGTCCGGGGCTACAACGTCATGGCCGGCTACTTCGAGAACCCCGAGGCCACCGCCGAGACCATCGACGCCGAAAGCTGGCTCCACACGGGCGACGTCGGCGTGATGGACGACGCCGGCTACCTCAAGATCACCGACCGCAAGAAGGACCTCTTCATCTCGGGCGGCTTCAACGCCTACCCGGCCGAGATCGAGAACCTGCTGCTCGGCCATCCCCACATCGCCCAGGTGGCGGTGGTGGGCGTGCCCGACGACCGGCTCGGCGAGGTCGGCGCCGCGTTCGTGGTGGCCGCCACCGGAACCACCCCGGACCCGGACGAGATCGTCACCTGGGCCCGGGCGAACATGGCCAACTTCAAGGTGCCTCGCGTGGTGAGGGTGGTCGACGCCCTACCGTTCAACGCCGGCGGCAAGGTCATGAAGTTCGAACTACGAGAGCAACTGCAACGGGAGGCCGACCAGTGATCACCCAGCCGAACCCCCGAGGAGCGGTGAACCGATGATCACCAGCGCCACCATCACGGCGGTCACCGACTACGCCGGGCAACTCGACGACATCAAGCTGCTCATCCGCATCTTCCTCGGCTTCACGCTGGCCTTCCACGGCTACTGGAAGTTCTTCCAGGGCGGCAAGATCGAAGGCACCGCCGGGTGGTTCGACTCCATGGGCATGAAGCCGAACGGCAAGGTCCACGCCATCCTCGCGGCGTCGACCGAGCTGGTTTGCGGCATCCTCATGGCCCTCGGCTTCCTCACCCCTCTGGCTGCAGCGGGATACGTCAGCCTCATGATCGTGGCGGGGTGGACGGTCCACCGAGCCAACGGCTACCGCAGCGGGATCGACGGCTGGGAGTACAACTCGGTGCTCGCCACCTTCGCGGTGTACGTGGCCGCCACCAGCCCCGGCGCCCACTCGATCGACCACGCGCTGGAGCTGGACTTCGCGTTCAAGCCCTACACCGCCTTCGCCATCGCGGTCGTGGTCGGCGTGGCCGGCGCGGTCGGCCTTCTCGCCGCCTGCTACCGCCCACCGGCGAAGGACGAGGCCAAGGGCTGACCAGCCCCCGACCAGGGGCGACGGCACAAAGCGCGGCTCGGCGTTCCCGGCCTCCTAACCTGACGGGTCGTGAGATCTGACGACCCGTCAAACACCTCGGGCGACGACGTGGAGCCCGACGCAGACGTCGACCCAGTCGTCAGCAGCGACGCCGACGAGCCGCGAGCGGCCGACGGCCGGGTCCCCGGGCGACGTGGCCGGGCCACCCGTCAGCGACTGCTCGAGTGCACCACCGAGATGCTGCGCACCACGTCGTACCGCGATCTCAAGGTGGTCGACATCGCCCGCGAGGCGGGGACGTCGCCGGCCACCTTCTACCAGTACTTCCCCGATGTGGAATCGGCCATCCTCGTGCTGGCCGACGACATGGTGACCCAGGGCGTGGAGCGCTTCGAATCGGTGGTGGCGTCGGCGTCGTGGAAGGGCAGGGCCGGCTACGACACGTCCGAGGCGCTGGCCGACACGATGCTCGCCTTCTGGGCCGAGAACCAGCCGGTGCTGCGCGTGGTCGACCTGGCCACCGACGAGGGCGACGGCCGGTTCGCCAACGTCCGCACCCGCCTCCTCAACGACCTCAACAACGCCCTCGCCGCCGCGGCCAAGGACCACCAGAAGGCGGGCAAGGGACAGCCGGGTCTCGACCCCAACGCCATCGCAGGGGTGCTCGTGGCGATGCTCGCCCACGTGGCGGCCCACCGCCTCGGCTTCGAGTTCTGGGGCGTGCGGACCGCCGACCTCAAGACCACCATGGCTCGCATAATCCACTGGTCGGTCACCGGTCAGAAGCCGCCGGGCTGATCATCCGCGGGCAACGTCGGCGAGCCGGGGCGTCGCCCTCAGGAGCTGAGGCGCACCCCGGGGTAACGAGGCACCGGGACGTCCAGAACCCGTCGGTGGGCCGATCCCCCGGCGGGGGCGTACCATTCCCGTCGTGCGACTCGACGACGTAGAAGGTGACGCCGGCATCGAGGACCGGCGGGGCCAACGTGGCGCCGGCGGCCTGGGTGGCGGCCTCGGAGGAATGAAGATCGGCAAGGGCGGCGGCATCATGGGCATCGTCATCGCCCTGGTGATCGCCTTCGTCGGTCGGGGGGCGCTCAGCGGCGGAGGAGGAGGGGGCGGAACCGGCATCGACGTGGGCGACATCCTCGGCCAGATGGGCGGAGGGCAGGCCAACGTCGCATCCGCTCCCACCGACGCCGGCGGCGGGGCGAAGGACGCCCAGTACGAGTTCGTGAACGACCTCGCCATCGTCCTCGAGGACTACTGGTCCACGCAGTTCTCATCGTCGAACCAGAACTTCACCAAGGCCGGGATCGTGCTCTTCGACGCCCCGACCTCGACGGGTGGCTGTGGCGTGGGACAGCCCGAGTTCGGTCCCTTCTACTGCCCCGGCGACAGCAAGATCTACATCGACCTCACCTTCTACGAGAAGCTCGAGAACCAGCTCGGCTTCAGCGGCGACTTCGCCTTCGCCTACGTGATGGCCCACGAGTACGGCCACCACATCCAGAACCTGCTCGGCATCAACGCCCAGGTCACCGAGGCCAGCAGGGGAGCGAGCCAGGAAGAGGCAAACGACCTCTCGGTCCGCACCGAACTCCAGGCCGACTGCTTCGCCGGCGCCTGGGCCAAGTCGGCCTACGACGACGAACGGCTCGAGGCCGGTGACTTCGACGAGGCCATCAACGCCGCCCGGGCGGTGGGCGACGACGCCATCCAGCGCAAGTCCACCGGACAGGTGAACCCCGAGGCCTGGACCCACGGTTCCTCGGCCGACCGCCAGAAGTGGTTCCGCACCGGCTTCGACTCCGGCAACCCCAGCAGCTGCGACACGTTCTGACCCGCCCAAGGCTCGGCGCCGCCTGAGACCTTGTCTTCCTCCCTGCGCGCGTTGCTCCTGCCCGACCTCACTCGGCTTCTGGTCTTGTAGTCGGTTCCGGCTGTCGTCGCTGCGGGCCGGTCGGATGCAGGAGCAACGTGCTCGTCCGTCCAGATCAAGGTCGGCGGCACCTCGCCGGGCTCGTTTTGGCCCGCCCAAGGTGCGGAACTGCCTGGGGACCCTGTCTTCCCTCGTCCGCGCGAACCTCCTGCCAGACCTTGTCCTCCTCCCTGCGCGCGATGGATCTGACTCGCTGATCGGGGAAATCTGACAGAGTGTCAGGTGATGGGCTCGATCCTTCCTGAAGACCGGCTGGTGGTTGGCATGCAGCTGCCGATCCAGTCGAAGTCCACTGCGTTCGTCGAGCCGTGGGAGGCGCACGCGGGCGCCGAGGAACTGGGTCGCATCGCCCGGGCCGCCGACGGAGCCGGGTTCTTCTACGTGGCCGTGTGCGACCACATCGCGATCCCCGAGGACAAGGCCGCGGTGATGAGCACCGAGTGGTGGGACACCATCGCCACCCTCGGGTGGTTGGCCGGGATCACCGAACGCACCAGGCTCCTGAGCCACATCTACGTGCCTGCGTACCGCCATCCGATGCAGGTGGCGAAGGCGTTCTCCACGCTCGACGCGGTGTCCGGCGGCCGCGTCATCATGGGCGTCGGCGCCGGTCACGTGGAGGCCGAGTTCGAGATGCTCGGGCTCCCGTTCGCCGAACGCGGCCGCCTGCTCGACGAGTCGATCGACGCGCTTCGGGCGGCCTTCGCGGAGGACTACCCCACGTTGCCGGGTCCGGAGTGGCCCTTGGCAGACATGGGGCAGCACCCCCGGCCGGTGCAGGAGGACGGCCCGCCGATCTGGGTTGGAGGATCGTCACCCGCGGCGGTGAGGCGGGCTGCGGTGAGGGGAGACGGATGGCTGCCCCAGGGCCCGGTCGACGGCGACGCGGTGTCGAAGCTGCTGGCCCTGCGAGACGAGGCGGGCCGACACGACCGGTTCGACGTCGGCGCCCTCGTGGGCTCCACCTACGTGGGCGAGGCCGACTGGGACGTCGGTCGCACCCTCAGCGGACCACCGGAGAAGATCGCCCACGTCCTGCGCAAGTACGCAGCGTTCGGCGTCGGTCAGGTCCAGGTTCGGCTGAGGTCACGTTCGGCCGACGAGCTCGTCGAACAGATCGAGCGCTTCGGAGCCGAGGTCATCCCGCTGCTCGACAGCTGAGCGGCGGAACAGGGGAACCAACGTCGTGGGTCGCACGCCGACCCGACGAGAACAGGAGTGAAGGTTGTTGCTCGAGGGCAAGGTCGCAGTCGTATCGGGCATCGGTCCGGGCATGGGGAGGGACATCTCGCTGGCGTTCGCCCGGGAAGGGGCCGACGTGGCGCTGCTCGGTCGCACCGCCGAGAAGCTCGAATCGGTTGCGGCCGAGGTCGAGGCCCTTGGCCAGCGGGCCCTACCGGTCGTCTGCGACATCGCGGATGAGAGCGCGTGCGACGCCGCCGCTGCGTCGGTGGTCGATGCCCTGGGACGGCTCGACATCGTGGTCAACAACGCCTACCACGGCGGCCACGCCCAGTCGTTCATGGACGCCGACTTCGACAAGTGGCGTGAGGTCATGGACGTCAACCTCTACGGCTCCCTGGCCATGACCCGAGCGTGCGTCCCGCACCTCGAAGCGTCCGGCGACGGTCGGGTGGTGATGATCAACACGATGTCGGTGCAGCGGATCCAGGAGCGGTGGGGTTCCTACGCCGCCTCGAAGGGGGCTCTCGCCACCGTCACCAAGACGCTGGCCCTGGAGCTGGGACCGAAGGGGATCCGGGTCAACGCGGTTCACCCCGGCTACATCTGGGGACCGTCGCTGGAGTGGTGGTTCAACCACCAGGCCGAGAAGCGGGGCGTGCCCTTCCAGGACGTCTACGACGAGGTGGCAGCCGACACCTGCCTGGGCTACCTGCCTGGTTCCGACGAGATCGCCGGCACCGTCGTCTACTTCGCATCGCCGCTCGCCAAGCCCGTCACCGGACAGATGATCGGCGTCAACGCCGGCCACTGGTTCAACGGCTGAAGGGCAGGCGTGCCGATGCGGTTGATCGCCTTCGTGAAGCGCCGGGCCGACCTGAGCCGCGAGGACTTCCTCGACTACTGGCACTCGCAGCACGGTCCGCTCATCCGCGACACCCCGGAGCTGCGCCGCCACCTTCTGGCCTACGAGCAGCACCCGGCCCGGGAGGACGACAGATCCGGTTGGGACGGCGTCGCGGTGCAAGAGTTCGCGTCGTGGGACGACTTCCTGGCCATGCTCTCCGGACCGGCGGCTGAGCGCATGCGCGCCGATGAGGAGAACTTCCTGGACACCTCGGCCACCAAGGTCGTCTTCACCGACGAGCCGGTGGTCGTGGTCGACGGACCTGCGTCCGGGGGTTCTGCGTCCGGAGGACCTTCGTGACCGGCGAAGATCGCTTCCGCGACCACAAGGTGATCGTGACCGGCGGAGGCTCGGGCATAGGCGAGGCCACGTGCCGGCTGTTCGCATCCGCGGGAGCCACGGTCACGGTTCTGGATCGACGCGCCGAAGCTGCCGAGCGGGTGGCCGCCGAGATCGGAGCGCGCTCGGAGGTGGTCGACGTCCGCCACCCCGAGGAGGTCGACCGCGCCGTCCGCCGGTCGGCCGACGCCATGGGAGGCCTGACCGATCTCGTCAACAACGCCGGGGTCGGGGCGGCCAAGGCGCTGCTCGACACCACCGACGCCGAGTGGGCGCTGATGATCGGCGTGAACCTCAGCGGCACGTTTCACGGGATCCGTTCGGCCGGGCCGCTGTTCCTCGAGCAGGGCGGCGGCTCGATCGTCAACGTCACGTCGCTCAACTCGTCGCGCCCCACGCCGGGTGAAGGGCCGTACTCGGCAGCCAAGGCTGCGGTGGCCAACCTCACCCAGACCGCAGCGGTCGAGTTGGCGCCCACGGTCAGGGTGAACGCCGTCGCACCCGGAATGGTCGACACCCCGCTGATCGGCATGATCACCGCAAACCCGGACTGGAAGGCCGCGGCCGAGGCCGGAGCCCCGCTGGGTCGCATCGGTTCACCCGTAGAGGTGGCCGAGGTGATCGCCTTCCTGTGCAGCGACGCGGCGTCGTTCATCACCGGTCAGACGATCGTCGTCGACGGCGGCAGCGCGCTGCCGAGCCTCCAGGCCGACGCCATCCTCCGGGCCATCACCGGCGGCAGCTGAGCCTGGCCCGGCGACACCGAGATGGGTCTCGTTGCAGAGGTGGTCGTGTGCCGCCACTTCTGCAACGAGAGTGAGGTGGGGCCCGGCGGGGGCGTCGGATCCGACCGGTCAGCGGACCTCGGCCCAGAACCGTTGCAGCAGGGCCGCCCCGGCCGCAGGGTCCTGGACCGCCCAGAAGTGGGCCAGCCCGTCCAGCTCCTCGTAGCGGGCACCCAACATGTCGGCCACCTCGCGGGACTTGGCGGCGTTGCTGAAGCTGTCCTCGGTGGAGTGGATCACCAGGCCGGGCG
>JAAZBK010000038.1 GCA_012513855.1 Acidimicrobiales bacterium | reverse complement strand
ATGAGGGCGCGCAACAGCGCGAGCCGCCACGTCCTGCGCAGGGCGAGCCACCAGGACGGCGAACTCTCCTGCATCGTGGTGCTGGGGCCGGCCGACCCGGTGCCGGCCACCTGTCGAACCGTGGTGAGGTTGTCCGACGACGGCCGCTTGACCGCTGGGCCGTCCCTGCTCGCCGGCCCGGCGACGGCCGAAGCCCTCGACGTCGACGGTGCGACCGACCTCGCCAGGCACCTCGCCCGATTCGACGACCCCGAGCTCCTCGACGACGGAAGGCGGCTCCCCACCAGCGTGCGCCTGACCCGGTTGCTCGGACCGGACGGCCTCGATCCGGGCTCCCTCGCCACGGCGTGGAGGGCAGCAGGCCCCGATCCTGCTCCGATCGCCACCCTCGGGCTGACGGCCGACGGCCCGGTGAACGTCGATCTGGTGGCCGACGGGCCGCACGCCCTGGTGGTCGGTACCACCGGTTCCGGCAAGAGCGAGGCGCTCCGATCCCTCGTCCTGTCGCTGGCCAGCAACCAGAGCCCCGACCACCTGGTGTTCGTGCTGATCGACTTCAAGGGCGGCAGTGCGTTCGACGCCTGCGCAGACCTGCCGCACACGGTCGGGCTCGTGACCGACCTCGACGACCACCTGGCGGCCAGGGCGCTGCGCTGCCTCGAGGCCGAGCTACGCCACCGAGAGGAGCGGTTCCGCACATGTGGCGCCCACGACGTGTCGAGCTTCCGTCGGTCGGATCACGAGGGCGAGCCCATGCCACGGCTGGTGGTCGTGGTCGACGAGTTCGCCGCGCTCGCTGCCAGCCTGCCCGACTTCGTCGACTCCCTGGTCGACATCGCCCAGCGCGGTCGGAGCCTCGGCATCCACCTCGTCCTCGCCACCCAACGCCCGGGTGGGGCCGTCACCCCGGCGATCCGCGCCAACATCGGCCTCCGACTCGCGCTCCGCGTCCAGTCAGCCGACGACAGCCGCGACCTGATCGGCTCCAACGCAGCAGCCGCTCTTCCACGCCACGTTCCCGGCCGGGCCCTGCTGAGCTTCGGACCGGACGAGGTGCTCCTGCTCCAACTGGCCTGCGCCTCCCTCCCCGTCGACCGCGACGCTCCGCCCGTGCAGACCCGCGCCATCGAGATCCCGTGGTCGTCGGAGACGGACACCGAGGCACCCGACCAGCGCACCGATCCCACCACCGACCTCACCCACCTGGTCGACGCGATCACCACGGCGTGGCGGTCTCTCCACCGAACCCCGCCACGACGACCCTGGCCCGATCCGCTTCCCGGCCGGGTGACGTGGCCGCTGGCCACAGGACCGTCGTCTCCTGCCCCACCCGGCGATCGTTCGCTGGTCCTGGGCCTGGCCGACGAACCCGACCGGCAGCGCATCGTGCCCTTCGCCTGGGACCTCGGCGACGGTCCCCTGCTCGGCGTGGGGCTTCCCGGGTCGGGGCCGGCCAGCCTGGCCGAGGTGGTGGTGCTGGCCGCCGCCCGCCGGTGGCCGGCCGAGTCCTGCCACGTCCACGTGCTCGATGCCACGGGCACCGGGCTCGTCGCCCTGTCGGGGCTGCCCCACGTCGGGGCGGTGGTGTCCGGGGGCGAAGTGGAGCGACAGCGACGGCTGGTCCAGTCTCTGTCGGCCGAGCTGGCGCTGCGACGCTCCGGCGGACCGACCACGGTGCGCCGGCTGCTGGTGGTCCACGGGAGCGGTTCGCTGCAGGCCCGGTGGACCGAGGCCGGTCACCTCGACTGCTGGAACCAGCTGATCGATCTGGTCGCCGAGGGTTCGGCGATGGGCATCCACGTCTGTTGCACGGCCGAGACGTCGTCGGTCCCCCACCGGTTGCTGGCGGCCTGCGCACAGCGCCTCGTGTTCCGACTCGGAGACGCCGCGGATCGAGCCGTGTTCGGCGTTCCGACAGGCGCGCCCGGGGACCTGCCTCCCGATCGGGCGCTGGCGCTCGACGGTTCCCCCGAACCGGTGCTCGTCCACGTTGCCCGACCGGTCGACGGCCTTGCCGCCGCCGTTGCCCGCCTCTCGGGTTCGGGCGCCCGAGCCCTCGCAGCCCACCCCGCGAACGGCCAGCCAACGTGGGTCGGTGTCCTGCCCGAGCGGGTCGAGCCCCGCGAGTTGGCTGCCGACACCTCGGGGCCCGCCGTCGGTACCATCCGACCCGACGGCACTCTCACCCTCCCGGTCGGAATCGCAGACCAGGGGCTGGTGACGGCGTACCTCGATCTGCCACCGGGTGCCCACGCCGTGGTGAGCGGACCACCACGATCGGGTCGGACCACAGCCCTGGTCGCCCTCGCCGCGGCCGCAACCCGGGTCGAGCACCTCCGCACGGTGGTGGTGGCACCGGCCTCCCCACCCGGTCGATCGAGCCGAGCCGGGCCCTCACCGGTGGTCGCCGGGTGGCCCTGGCCGGAGGGCACCGAGGTGTTCGGGTCCGACGACCCCTCCCTGGCCGAACTGGTCCACCACGACGGAGCCCTGCTCGTCCTGGTCGACGACGCCGACCGCCTCGCCGACGACCACGGGGCCCTCTCGCACCTCACCACCGAGCGCAGGCTCGATCGCCACGTGGTCGCCGCGGGGCGCAGCGACCAGCTCCGCGTCGGCGGCTACCGGCACTGGACACGCGAGGTCCGGGCCGACGGGATCGGTCTGCTGCTGAGGCCCGACCTCGATCTCGACGGCGATCTGGTGGCCACCCGACTCCCCCGCCGACCGGCCGTGCCCCTGGTGCCGGGCCGGGGGTGGCTTACGGGAGGCGGCGTCGGGGCCGGCGGGTTCGTGCAGGTGGTGGTCGCCACCCCTGATGGCGTTGCTTCTTGACATAGATAGCTATTTCTCGTGTAGTTTCATGCTGTTCCCCATAACATTGGAAAGGCCCCCGCTATGACCCGAGTGCTCTCCACCGACGCAGCCCGCTCCGCCGTCACCTCCATGGCTTCGATCATCAACGGCGGCCTGGCCGACCAGATCAGCCAGCTCGACCAGCAGGGCCGCCAGCTCTCCCAACCCGACGTGTGGGACGGCGCCCTCGCCGCCCAGTTCCGCAGCGCGTGGCCCGAGACGTCGCGCTCGCTGCAGACCGTTCGCACCGAGTTGGAGGACCTCCGCCAGCGCGTCGAGCGCATCAACGCCGACATCATGGCCGCCGGCGGCAACTGAACCGATCGCTCCGCCGTCCCCCACCTCCGGCGGAACGCGAAGAGGCCGGCCCCTCGGGGCCGGCCTCTTCGATTTCTCTACATGCTCCCCAGCCTCCGCCGAAGCTTGGGCGGGTAACCAGGGGCTAGATAACTCCTAGAAGTCCTCCATGCCTCCGCCTGGCATCCCGGCGACAGCCTCCTCGGGCTTGTCGGCGATGACGGCCTCGGTGGTGAGGAACAGCGCCGCGATCGACGCCGCGTTCTGCAGCGCGGAGCGGGTCACCTTGGCGGCGTCGGGCACGGCGGGCAGGAGCTCGCCGTACTCGTCGGTGGCGGCGTTGTAGCCCTGGCTGCCGGTGAGGTCCTTGACCTTGGAGACCACCACGCCACCCTCCAGACCGGCGTTGATGGCGATCTGCTTGAGCGGCTCCTCCACGGCCCGGGCCACCAGTCGGGCACCGGTGGCCTCGTCGCCATCGAGCTTCTCGGCGGCGGCGAGCACCGCGGCCTGGGCCCGGATGAGGGCAACGCCACCGCCGGGCACGACGCCCTCTTCGATGGCGGCCTTGGCCGTCGACACCGCGTCCTCGATGCGGTGCTTCTTCTCCTTCAGCTCCACCTCGGTGGCGGCACCGACCTTGAGCACGGCCACGCCGCCCGAGAGCTTCGCCAGGCGCTCCTGGAGCTTCTCGCGGTCGTAGTCGGAGTCGGTGTTGTCGATCTCGGACTTGATCTGGGAGATGCGACCCTTGACGTCGTCGGCGTCGCCGCCGCCCTCGACGATGGTGGTCTCGTCCTTGGTGATGATGATCTTCTTGGCGTTGCCGAGCAGGTCGAGGGTGGTGTTCTCCAGCTTGAGGCCCACGTCCTCGGAGATGACCTGGGCACCGGTGAGGATCGCGATGTCCTGGAGCATGGCCTTGCGGCGCTCGCCGAAGCCGGGGGCCTT
>JAAZBK010000294.1 GCA_012513855.1 Acidimicrobiales bacterium | reverse complement strand
TCCGGGTCGCCAGCTCGTCGTCGGTCATCTCGTCGTTCGCGTCGCTCATCGCAGTGCCTCCTGCAGCTTCGTCTTGGCTCGGGCCAGGTGGGCCCGGACCGTCCCCTCCGACACGCCAAGCACCTCGGCCGTGCGGGGGATCGTGAGGTCTTCCCAGTAGTGGAGGTGGACCACGGCGCGCTGCTGCGCGCTCAGGCCGTCCAGCGCTTCGTCGACGTCGATGCGACGGGCGACGTCGTCACCGGCATCGATCTCGTCACCACCAGCAGGCACGGGCCGCATCCGGATTGCCCGCTCCTCACGGTCGCGCCGCCGGCCCTCGGACCGATGGTGGCTGTGCGCCGCGTTGACCACCGACCTGGTGAGGTAGGCGCCTGGATCGCGGACGCCGGACCACGACGGCGAGGTCACCGCGCCCGCCACCGCGTCGGCCACCAGGTCGGCGGCGTCGGACTGGCCGACGAGGACGGTGGCCAGGCGTACCAGGCGTTGGCTGTTGGCGCGGTACACGTCGGCCCAGTCGCTCACGGCTGGTCTGACCGTCCGCCTCGGAGGATCACTGGTCTCGGTCATCACACCCCAACGACGCCGCCGGTCCCGTCACCGTGTGACGCGATTCCGGCATCGGGGTGGTGACCGAACGGTGTACCTAGCCCTTGGCCCGCTTCAACAGGGACCCGAGCTTGCCGCCGGAGCCACCCGAGCCGGCAGCCGCGGCGGCCTTGACCGAGGACTCCGATGCGGCACCGGGCTTGAACGAGTTGCCCCGTCGCCACGATGCGGTGCCGTTGGTCGCCGTCTCCGGATCGGTTACGCCGTGAGCGGACCGGAACGCATCGATGGCCCCGCGCACGTCGGCGCCGGATGCGCCGTCGACCACGATGGCGGCGTCCGGAGCGAGGCGCGGGTACAGCGCTTCCAGCGCCGCCTGCACGTCTGCCCCGCGCCCCACGTGCAGCACAGCGATCGGGTCGCCGCCGACGGCAGCCACCGACGCCACGTCGCCCTCCGCGATCTGGACCTGGTCGTCGAGCAGGAAGAAGCTCCCGAACAGGTCCTTCACCTTGCCGTTGTCGCCGGCGCCGACCACCACCACGTCTCGCCCTCTGATGTCGTGGGCGTCGAGGTAGCCGCGGATGACCACTCCACCCGCACCCTCGCCCCCGACGCTCACGAACCGACCTCGCACGTTGTCGTGGCGGATGGCGTCGAGGCCGTCGGTGATCTGGTTGAAGCGACCCATGGCATCGATGAACTCACCGCGGAACAGGTCCTTGGCGAGGCCGCGCTTGATCTGGTCTACGTAGCGACGGGCCAGCGAGTCCTTCTGGGCCTCGTTCTGGAAGTAGATCCGGTGCTGGAACAACATGGCGGTGAGGCGCATCGACTCGGCCAGCTCCAGGAGCATGTCCTTGCCCTCGTTGCTGTCGAGGTGGTCGAGGAACTTCGCCAGCTCCGGCTGACGTTCGAGGCGCTCCTCCTCCACCACGATGGCGAGGCCGAAGTAGATCGGCAGCACGATCACCCGGAGTGGCTTGGGGTACTCGGCCACGAAGTCGTCGACGCCGGTCATCACGCCGTTGCGTGGGCCGCCCTCGGTGACGGCGTTGGCCATGGTGGGGTTGAGGCCACCGGACGGCACCAGCTCGGACTCGCCGGGGATCATCCCCTTCTCGGCCCACTCCTGGCGGAACTCTGCCGGGATGCTGTCGGGGTTGTAGTAGAGGTCTCGTCGTCCGTAGGGCCAGCAGACGTCGTGGAAGATCATCAACGGGAGCTGGGCTCCGGCGTTGGTGCTCACCTCGGCCAGGAGCCGGCACTCGTTGTAGACCGTGTACCAGTTGTGATCGCCGTCGATGAGCGCGGCGTCCATCGGCTCCAGGTCGCCGAGCACGTCGACGCTCAGGGCCCGGTGGAAGATGTACTGGCCACCGAACTCCTTGGCGTGCTCTTCGGGATCGAAGTCGGGCACGGGGTCGATGACGTGCAGCTCGGCCTTCGGACCGACGGTGTCGAGGATCTGGCGGGTGTTCTCACCCCGCAGCGCACCGATCTCGACGATGCGCTCGACCTCGGCGACCTCCAGCATCGGAGCCACCACCTTCTCCCAGAACGGAAACATCCTCTGTTGGCCTTCCTGACGGCGAAGCAGTCCCCCGGACCGAAAGAAGCTACTTCCTCAGACCGACCGCCACAGCCGCAAGGGTCCGATGACGGCGCTCAGATCACTCCGCGTCGGCCAGCGTCCACCGCGGGACCATCGAGCCGACCACCAGGCTCTCGTCGCCGGTGAGGAGGTAGCGGGCATATCCGACCTCCTCCTCGGTGGGTACCGAGCCGACGTTCGATGCGTTGCACGCCGGGCTGCCGAGCCCGCCCATGTTCCCCTGGCTCCAGAACTGCTCCCAGCAGTTCTTCAGCTTCTCCGAGCCCTCGGCGGCATCGCCGCTCCAGCGGCCGGAGTAGGTCAGCCACCAGATCTGCCCGAGGTTTCGGGACGTGTCGAGGAAGCCTCGGCCCTCGTAGCTGACGGGGTTGTAGTCACCCCCGCTGTAGACCTTCAAGATGTCGGGCAGCTCCTCGGTTCCGCCCGTGGCGAGCAGCCCGTCCTCCTCGAAGATCGTCTGCTGGGTGTTGATCACCCGGATGAGGTTGTAGTGGGCCTCCTCGACGGATCGGGTGGGCCGCGCGAGCTGCTCGATCAGGTAGGAGAAGACCGCTGTCCCGCCCCGCACCGAGGCCTGCTCCGAGAAGCCCATGAACACCGCGGCGTTGACGTCCTCCCTGACCTCGGGGTTCTTGTCGCTCTCACAGGCCGAGAGGAAGACGAAGCTCTCGGTGAAGTCGGCCTTCTGCTCCTCGTGGAGCCACTTCCAGAACGACGGGCTCAAACCGACGTAGAGCGTTCCGACGCCACCGCTCGAGATCCTAATCGCCCGGTACGGCCGATCCAGTTCGCCGCCCACCTCGAAGGTCTTCGCACTCGGGTACGCGGCGACGATCCTGGCCGCCGCGGCCTTCAGCTTTCGGTCGGCCATCCACTCGGTGAACCAATTCCGTGTGGTTCCTGCCTTCTCCCCAGTGGCCAGCTCACCGTTCGCACCGCCGTGGGTCGAGACGGTGACCAACCCCGGCGACCCCCCATCGGTGAGCGTCTCGACGAACGCCTCGAACGTGGCTTCGTCGTCGCTGCGGGTGACCACCGAGTAGCCCCGCTCCTCCAGGGTGTGCACGGCGGCGTCCACCGCCTCCTCCTCTCCGAACTCGGTGGCGAACGGGTTGAGCAGCACCGCGGTCTTGTTGGGCGGGTCCGACGAGCTGGAACCGGGTACCTCGGTGGGGAGTTCCACGCGGGGGTCGCCCGCGAAGGGTGCAGGCGAGAGCGACGGCGCATCGCCCTCCGGGCCGAAGGTGTACAGCAGCACCGATGCTTTGCTGTCGTCGTCGAAGACGAACGTCACGCCGTTCTCGAAGCCCTCCCAGTCGATGATGACCGGCGGATCCCAGTCGACGTCGTCCTCGACGCCGATGTCGAGCCCGTCGGTCTCCATCCCCGCATCGGACTCGACGCGCGCCGCCGCGAAGTCGTGGGCACGCTCGACCGCGTCCTCCCGCGCTACGCGCTCGTGGTCGTCGTAGCGGATCGCCTGGAACACCATGTCGGTGGCGCCCATGGGCCCCATGGCCTCGGTCCGCCACACCGAGGTGCCGGCCGCATCGTCGAACAGCTGGAAGGGCATCTCGACCTCAGGCCCGTTGAGGTCCAGCTCCACCGAAGCGTCGAAGGCCATGTCGGGGGTCGCCACCTCGACCGTGAGGGTCCCATCGGTGAGGTCGTAGGTCCCGTGGCGACCGAGGGCGTTCTCACCGTCGAACACGAAGACCCCGAGCTCGCCGCCGGGCTCGAACAGCATGTGCACCTCGGCATCGCCCCAGGGGCTGGTGCCGTCGCCGGAGTCGCTCTCGTGGACCAGGTGCAGCTGCAGGATCGAGGTGAGCTCCACCCCTCCCGAACCCACAGGACCGTCGGCGTCGTCGCCCTGGGAGTCGCCGCTCTCGCCCGCCGGTGTGCTTCCGCCGGAGCCCTCCTCGGCACCGTCACCCCCGCTCGAGCAAGCCGCGAGCAACAGGGCGAGGGCCGCCAGGACGGCGAGGACGAGCGCCTTCGCCGTGTGACGTGGGAGCGAACCGGGCGCTCCCCCGCGACCGATGTGAGAACCGAACGAGCTGGTCATGGCGCGCGAGAGTACGCGCGGAGAGTGACCTTCGGGTCCACTTACCACCGCAGCAGGTCCCCCGATAGCGTGGCCATGAGCACGGCACCCCTGACGTCGCCCCCGGTTCCCACCGGGACACCGATCGGAGAAGCATGAGCGCCACCGACACCGAGATCGCGAGTTCCGAATTGGCCGACGAGGTGCAGGAAGCACCGCTCCCGGCCGGGCTCCGACCAGGTCGCATGGAGACCGATCGGCTGGCTCGACGGGTCAACGTGGCCGAGGGCCGGGAGCGCAAGGCGATCACCTCGCCGCTCACCGGCGAGGTCATCGGGGAGGTGCCGTTGGGCACCGCTGAAGACGTGGCAGCCGCCGTGGCCGAGAGCAGGCGGGTCCAGCGCCGCTGGGCCCAGACCCCGGTGAAGGAGCGAGCCGCCGTCCTCCTCCGGTACCACGACCTGATCCTCGACCACCAAGACGAGGTGCTCGACCTCATCCAGGCCGAGAACGGCAAGGCTCGGGTCTGGGCTTTCGAGGAGGTCCTCGACCAGGCGATCACCGCTCGCTACTACGCCCGGCTCGCTCCGCGGGCGCTCCGGCCCACGCCCCGCCTGAGCGCCATGCCCGGGCTGATCAGCACCCGCGAGCACCACGTCCCCAAGGGCGTCGTCGGCATCATCTCGCCCTGGAACTACCCGCTCGTCCTGGCGATCTCCGACGCCATCGCCGCCCTCGTCGCCGGCAACGGCGTGGTCATCAAGCCCGACTCCCAGACCCCGTTCACCGCGCTCCGGGCCTTCGAGCTCCTCGAGGAGGCCGGGCTGCCCGAAGGGCTGGTGCAGGTGGTCACCGGACCTGGAACCAAGGTCGGCACCGCCATCATCGAATCCACCGACTACGTGATGTTCACCGGCTCCACCGAGACGGGCAGGACCATCGCCGCCCAGGCGGCCGGCCGGCTCGTGGGCTTCTCGGCCGAGCTCGGCGGCAAGAACCCGATGATCATCACGTCCGACGTCGACCTCGACCGCACCGTCGAGGGCGCGGCCACGGCGTGCTTCGCCAACACCGGTCAGCTCTGCATCTCCATCGAGCGGATCTACGTCGACCAGTCGATCGCCGGTGCCTTCACCAACCGCTTCGCCAAGCGGGTCGAGTCCCTGAAGCTCGGCGCCGAGCAGGAGTACGGCCCCGAGGTCGGCGCCCTGGCCTCGAAGGCCCAGCTCGACAAGCTCACGGAGCACCTGACCGACGCCGAGGAGAAGGGCGCCCGGGTCGTCGCCGGAGGAAAGCCCCGCCCCGAGCTCGGCCCGTTCTTCCACGAGCCCACCGTCCTCACCGACGTCACACCAGACATGGCCGTGCACCGCGAGGAGACCTTCGGACCGCTCGTGTCGATCTACCCCTTCACCACCATCGACGAGGCGATCGAGCAGGCCAACGACACCGAGTACGGCCTCAACGCCAGCGTCTACACGGGCGATGCCAAGAAGGGGAAGGCCATCGCGGCCCGGATCATGGCCGGCACCGTCAACGTGAACGACGGGTACTCGTCGGCGTGGTCGACCCTCGATGCACCCATGGGTGGGATGAAGCAATCGGGAGTCGGCCGTCGCCACGGCCGGGAGGGCCTGCTCAAGTACACCGAGTCCCAGACCATCGCGGTGCGGACCGCTCTGGCCGAGAAGCTCCAGACCCCGGG
Source organism: Acidimicrobiales bacterium (assembly GCA_012513855.1). Taxonomy (GTDB): domain Bacteria; phylum Actinomycetota; class Acidimicrobiia; order Acidimicrobiales; family Iamiaceae; genus Aquihabitans. Next base: position 5,724 of record JAAZBK010000294.1, on the reverse strand, counting down.
AACCGACCCTGCCGGCTACGCCAAGCGCTTCTCCAAGATCATCAGGCTGTCGAAGCACCTTCCGCGCTGAGCAGGGAGCACCGGACCGTCGTGGACCATCCATCGTCAGCCAAACCCACCGCGAAGCGATCGGGCGACGTCGACCGCCGGACGATCATCTGGAGTGCCGTGGTGCTCTTCGTGGCGATCGTCGGAGGGACCGCGCTGGTGGCCACGTTGGTCGACAGCGACTCCATCTCCGATCCCACGGTGGAGGTCGACGAGATGGGCCAGCCCAAGCCCCAGATCATCCCCAAGCCAAACTCGGGCAAGGCCCCCGAGGATCCCGGGGATCGGGGCGGCTGGGCCCAGCTCGGCCTGCTCGGGCTGATCGTGGTCACGGTGGGGGGTGTCACCTACGGCATCGTGCGAGGCACCAAGCGCTCGCGCGCCGGACGGGCTGCTTGGCTGGCGGCCGCCGAGTCGGACCACGACGGTGCGCTCGAACCAGACGCATCCGCCACCCCGTCGCCTGGTGGCTGACAGACTGATCAGATGCCTGCCAGTACCCAGCCTGCGCCCGCCGAGGCGCAGGCTCTCATCGAACAGCTGGGCCTGATCCCCCACCCCGAGGGGGGCTGGTACCGGGAGAACTGGCGCGACGTCGCCGCCGATGGAGGCCGGGGCTGCGGCACCGCTATCTACTACCTGCTGAGCGATGGCATCAGGTCGGAGTGGCACCGGGTCGACGCCGCCGAGGTCTGGCACCACTACGCCGGTGCCCCGTTGGAGCTGGCCATCGCCGACGGAGACCACCACCAGGTCGTACGACTCGGCTCTCGTCCCCTGGAGGGGGAGACGCCTCAGGCCGTCGTGGAACCGAGGGCCTGGCAGTCGGCCCGTAGCACCGGCGACTGGTCGCTGGTCGGGTGCACGGTCTCGCCGGCCTTCGACTTCGACGGATTCGAACTGGCGCCACCGGGCTGGCAACCGGAGGGGTGGGCCACGCCTGGCTGGTGAGCTCGCGGCTGACGAACGACCGTCAGGCCAGCAACGAGACCAACGCCCAGATCATGGCCACCAGGCCGATGGCGGCCATCACCATCGAGCGGGCCACCGGGGCCTGCTCGAGGTCGCCTTCCTTGCGGTCGGCCCGCTCCGGAGGCCTGATCACCGCCGCCAGGTTGCCGAAGAGCAGGGCGGCGCCGAAGGCCAGCACCAGGTACACGATCAGGTCCTCGCCGAGGAACAGGCTGACGTCGTCGGCCTTCTCGGTGGTGGAGGCCACCACAACGGCGAACAGCGTGGTCACAGCATGGGAGGGTAGCCAGCGCCCGCTCCCCGATCGCAGTCCGAGATGGTCGAGACAACGCTCATGTCGGGCCCTAAGGTGCCGATGAAGTTCTTTGATCGGTGGACGTTCGCCCCACCGGTCAAACCCGGGAAGGGGCGGGGGTCACGAACCTCCCTCCACATCACAACGCCGTCGTGCCGGTCCAGGGCGCGGCGACCTGTGCGTGACCTTCGCTCCAACCCTGGTGCTGCGCGCACCGGCGTCGCGGGGTCACCTCGGTGGGGCGACGGTCGTCGGCGGGCCTACGCTGCGTTGTCCCCACAGTCGACCCCCGGTTCCAGATGACCAACGACCCCGCGCCCCAGACCCCACCCGGTGGGTCGATGATCCACTCGATCACCGTCGTGGTTGCGGCCCTGGGTCTGTTGGTGGCGCTGGGCGGGATCTGGTGGGGCACCCGCCCGCTCTCCACCCCCGTGCAGGACTGCGGGACGTCGTTCTCGTTCCTCCTCGACGGTCGGCTGAACGTCTTCGTCCAGGACCCGGCCAACCCCCCCGAGGGGATCACCACCGAGGAGGCGCAGGCCAACAACGCCGACCCGTGTCAGGAGCGGGCCGCCAACCGGGCCCGCCCTGCCGGTGCGCTGGCCATCGGAGGGACGCTGGTGGGTGCAGCCGCCGCCGCTGTCGACCTCGGGGTCAGGGGACTCCGCTGGTTCAGGACCACCCGAATGCCGCCCGTTCGGAGCCACGGACCGATCTGACACCGGTGCGCCGGTGGCCGGACCGTCCGGTCAGCGACCCTTGGTGGTGCGCCAGTCGGCCTCGAGCTTGCCGAGCGCGGTCGACGGCGCCCCGTCGGCCCACGGCCAGAGCTCCTCGGCGATGCGACGCCAGTTGGCGACCGCGCCCAGCTCGCCCAGGAGCGCGTAGATCCCGAGGTTGATGCGCTGGATGATCACGAACGATCGAGGGACGTTGGCCGCCTTCATGATCTCGCCGTGCTCGCCGCTGGCATCGAAGAAGCGGGCCACCGTCTCCGAGGCGTACTCCTGGGTCATCTCGATGTCGTCGTCGGTCATGACGAACTCGTAGAAGTGGCCGAAGTAGTCACCGATCTGGTCGTCGGTGAACCTGGGGTCGGGCTTGAGCAGGCCGACCTCCTCCACGATCCGGCGGAACCGCGCCACGTCGTGGTCGATCACCATGGCCTGGATCATCCGACCGAACAGGTCCATGTCTTCCTCGGTGAACCGCTTGACCAGGCCGTAGTCGAGGAACGTGACCCGTCCGTCGGGTCCGAAGAGGTAGTTGCCGGGGTGAGGATCGCCGTTGAAGGCCCCGAGGCGGTAGAGGCTCCCGAACACGAAGCGGTAGATGGTCTCGGCGGCCATGTTGCGCTGTTCGTCGGACCAGCCGACCACCTCCGAGAACCGGGCTCCGGTGGCCAGCTCGGTGGTGAGGACGCGCGCGGCGCTGAGCTCGTCGACCACCGCGGGGATGTGGATGAAGGGGTGATCGGCGTAGTACTCGGCGAACAGCTTCTGGTTCTCGGCTTCGAGCCGGTAGTCCAGCTCCTCGACGATGCGCTCCTTCAGCTCGGCCACGAGGGGCTTCGGATCGAGCCCCGGGAACATCGCCTTCATGGCCCCGAACAGCAGGCCGGCGTTCTCCAGGTCGCCCCGGATCGCCTGATCCACCCCGGGGTACTGGACCTTCACCGCCACCGCTCGTCCATCGTGGGTGATGGCGCGGTGCACCTGACCGATGGAAGCCGCGGCGATCGGCACCGGGTCCCACTCGGCGAAGATCTCCTCGGGGTCCTTGCCCAGCTCCGAGCGGACGACCTCTGCGGCCAACTCGGGCGCCATGGGCGGCGCATCCTGTTGGAGCTGGGCCAGCGCGTCGCGCACCGGTTCGGGCATGCCCTGGTCCAAGAAGCTGGCCATCTGGCCGAGCTTCATCATGGCGCCCTTGAGGTTGCCCAAGGTCTCCGCCACCTCGGTGGCGGTGCGGATCTGGTGCTCGAGGTCGAGTTCCTCGCGACGTTCGGCGTCCGCGAAGGTCCGCCGGGCCCGGTGGGCGGCCCACCCGGTACCGGCACGGGTGACCGCGCCCGCGGTGATCAGCGATCGACGCCCGCGGCCCAGGGCCGACACCGGCCCCGTGTTGCTGCCCGCGGCCGGCGCTGTTCCGGCGCCGGCGGTGCGCTCCACCGCTCGCTCGGCCCGGGCTCGCCGGATGAGAGCGACGCCGCCGGCCACCGCCGCTCCCGCCACCGCCAGGCGTCTGTTCCTGTTGCTCCGCTCGGGCATGGCAGCACGCTACCGGTGGGGTCCCGGCCCGCCGAACCCACGCTGCGCTGAGACGGCCGGGAACGACGTCACGTCGTCACGTCCTCGGCCTGCGCCGTGCGGCCGGACGACGGCCCGGGGTTGCGTTCGCGGGATCGGCCGGCCAGTCGTGGCGGGGGTAGCGCCCGGCCATCTCCTTGCGCACCTCGACCCAGCTGCCGGCCCAGAACCCCGGCAGGTCGGCGGTGACCTGCACGGGACGACCAGCCGGGGAGAGCAGGTGGACCACCACCGGAAGCCGGCCGTCCATCACCGTGGGGTGGACCGTGGTCCCGTAGAGGTCCTGGACGCGGGTGCTCACCGCGGGAACTTCACCCGAGTAGTCGATGCTCAGGGTGCGGCCCGAACCGAGGGTGATGCTGCGCGGCAGCAACCGGTCGACCTGGCGCTGCTGATCGTGGTCCAGGCAGGTGCGCAGGACGGTGTGGAGGTCGAGAGCCTCCAGGTCAGCTCGCCCGACCGCACCCGCCAGGAATGGCGCCAACCACTCCGCCGGGCGCCCCTCGGCGAACAGCGCGGCATCGGACAGGTCGGGCCAGGCCGGGTCGTGCCGGCGCAACAGCGCGACCCTCCCCTGGAGCGATCGCGCCGCGTCGGTCCACCTCAGCACCGATCCACCGCTGGACGCCACGTGTTCGAGGAGAGCGGCGACGGTGGACTCGCCCGGCTCCGGCCGACCCTCTCGGGACGAGAGCACGATGGCACCGGCCCGCACCTCGTGCCGCGACCGGAGATCGTTGCGATCACGATCCCATTCCGTGACCGTGACCTCCTCTATCTGGTGGGCGAGCACGGTCTCCACGTCGGCCCGGTCGAGCGGCGCGGCCAGTCTGATCCGACCGTCCACGCCGCTACGACGGTCGACGCGGTCGGCGGCATCGAGGTCGGCCACGGCGAGGAAGTCGGCGCTGGCCAGCGGATCGATGTCGGGCAGCCAACCACCACCGCCGTCCCGCATGCGGAACCGGCCACCACCCCGAGCCTGCGCGATCCGGTCGGGGTGGGCCAACGCCACCACCGGACCGAGCTCTCCGAGGTCGACGTGCCCCAGCGAGATCCCGGCCCGCCGGGCGATCTCCTTCGCCCTCCGGCCGACCGCCGCCGCCCTCCGGTGGGCGTCCGAGCGTCGCCCGTCATCGTTAGAACTCCTGCCGACGACCAACGACACCCGCTCGGCCAGGTCGGCGGTGCGCTCGTCGCGGCGACCCCCCACCACGTCGCGCTCATCGAGCACCGCGGCCAACAGGGCCGCCGTCCACCCCTCGCCCGACTCCTCCGCGGCCACGACCATGCGGGCCAGCCGGGGGTGCAGCGGGAGCGCAGCCATGGCGCGCCCGGTCCTGGTCGGCCGGCCGTCGGGCGTGAGGGCGCCGAGCTGTCGGAGGAGCGACCCCGCCTCGGCCCAGGCTCCAGGCGGCGGCTGGTCGGGGAAGGCGAGATCGGCGGGTTCGCTCCCCCACACCGCCAGCTCCAACGCCAGCCCGGCCAGATCGACCACCGAGATCTCCGGGTCGGCGAAGCGCGCTCTGGACCGGTGCTCGGCCTCAGGCCACAACCGAACGGCCGTGCCAGGTCCCGTTCGTCCGGCACGACCAGCCCGTTGGTCGGCCGAGGCCTGCGACGCGGGCCGCGTGACCAGGCGCGTCAGCCCCGACGACGGGTCGTAGCGCGGCCCCCTCGACAGCCCGGCGTCGACCACGATGCTCACGCCGTCGACGGTCAGGCTCGATTCCGCGATGTCGGTGGCCAGGACCACCCGCCGGCGGCCGGGCGGGGACGGCGCCAGGGCCAGGTCCTGCTCGCCCGGTGGGAGAGAGCCGTGGAGCGGGCGGACGTCTACCGCCGAGGGCACCGCTCCGGTGAGGATCCGTTGGACCCGACCGATCTCGCCCGCTCCAGGCAGGAACACGAGCACGTCTCCGCTCGGCCGCTCGGCGAGGGCTCGGACCACCGAGCGCGCCACGTGGTCGAGCTCACGGTCGCGCCCCGATGGCGGCCACCACTCCACCGAAACCGGGTGCTGCCGTCCCTCGCTCGTCAGCACCGGCGCGGGACCATCGATGCCCAACGCCTCGGCCACCCGCGAGGCGTCGACCG
>JAAZBK010000037.1 GCA_012513855.1 Acidimicrobiales bacterium | reverse complement strand
GAGCGGATCGTGTTCCTCGGCACCGACGTCAACGACAACATCGCCAACCAGCTCGCCGCCCAGATCCTGTACCTCGACGGTCAGGACAGCGATCAGGACATCTGGCTCTACATCAACTCGCCGGGTGGCTCGATCTCGGCCGGCATGGCCATCTACGACACCATGCAGTTCGTCACCGCCGACGTCGGCACCGTCTGCATGGGTCTGGCCGCGTCGATGGGCCAGTTCCTCCTCTGCGCCGGTGCCGAGGGCAAGCGCTACGCCCTACCGCACAGCCAGATCATGATGCACCAGCCCTCAGGTGGCTTCCAGGGCCAGGCGTCCGACATCGCCATCCAGGCCGAGCGCATGCTCTACATCAAGCGCCTGATGGCCGAGCGCATCGCCCACCACACCGGGCAGAACGTCGAACAGATCGAGGAAGACTCCGAACGAGACCGTTGGTTCACCGCCGAGCAGGCCAAGGACTACGGCATCATCGACAGCGTGATCCTGCGCCGCGGCGAGCTGGCCTGATCCTGCCGTCGAGGCGCGATCAGGGGCCGTCGGGCCTGGTCACATCCCGCCGGTGACAGATCCGTCGTCGCCCTCGGAAGCGGGCGGCACGGTTTCGTCGGTCGCTGGATCGGCATTGCGGCCCGGGTTCAGCTCGACGTCGCACTCGTTGCGCGCGTAGTCGGCCACGGCCAGCGCTGAGGTCTCGGCGTCAGGGTGGTCGGCGATCACCGAGCGAACAGCCGCGGCGGCGGCCACCGGATCGTCGCTCTCGGAGCGGACGGCCACGATGACCGCGTCGACCAGGTCGACCGTCCCCTCGACATCGGGGCCGATCTCGGCGGGAGCGGCCTCGCGCAGGTCGGCGTACTGGGCTTCGGCCTCGTCCAGCTGCTGGTCGAGCTGACCGGCGTCCTGGTCGGCGAAACCGGTGAGCACCGCCGCCAGCGATGGCGCCTGCCGCAGCTCGTCGCAGAACGAACCGACCGCAGGTTCGTCGTCGCTGCACCCGGCGAAGGCCCCGAAACAGACGAGGGCGGCCACGCCCCACGCCCCGAGTCGCCTACGTCGAACGGGTTCTGGTGCCCGATTCTGCTGGCTCGGACAACCTCCGGTGCCCGGAACGCGTCGGGTTCGGTGGTGGCTAGATCGGTCCGCCGGGTACACGTCAGGATCCCGCGCCCTGGGCGGCCTCGGCCCGCTTGCGGAGGTCGGCCACCGCGTGACCCAGGCCATCGGGGTCGCGGTAGAGGGCGCTTCCCGCCACCAGCACGTTCGCTCCGGCCGCGGTGGCGCCGGCGATGGTGGCGGGCCCGATGCCCCCGTCGACCTCTATGTCGACGTCGAGCTCGCGCTCGACGATCAACGCCCGCAGCTCGGCGATCTTGGGCTCCATGGTGGAGATGTAGTCCTGGCCGCCGAAGCCGGGGTTCACGGTCATCACCAGCACCATCTCGACCAGATCGAGGACGTGCTCCACAGCGGACACCGGGGTCGAGGGGTTGAGCGCCACGGCCGCGCCCGCGCCGGCCTGACGGACCTGCTCCAGGCAGCGGTGCAGGTGGACCGTCGACTCGGCGTGCACCAGGAGCAGGTTGCACCCGGCCTCCACCCAGCGCTCCAGCAGCACCTCCGGGGTGTTCACCATCAGGTGGGCCTCGAACGGGATGGTCACGTGAGGTCGACAGGCGGCGATGACGTCGGGCCCGAAGGTGAGGTTGGGCACGAACTGGCCGTCCATCACGTCCCACTGGATCCGGTCGACCCCGGCCTCCTGGAGGGCGATGCACTCTTCGGCCAGCTTGGAGAAGTCGGCCGGGAGCACCGACGGCGCGATCTGGATCGGACGGGGCGCTGCACTTGTCACGGCCTGCATCCTACGGTTCGCCGTGGGCGTGGGACCTCCCGCGGTTCGACCTGGCTGTGGCCTCCGTTCACCCGCCACCCGCCACCCGCCCCACCCGCCACGTGATCGTGTGGGCAGGGGACGGTCTCGTGGCCGGTCGTCTGCCCACAGGTGCCGGAGCGGCTGGTGGCGCCGCCCGCCCCGTCCGATCGTGTGGGCACCGGACCGGCCCGGTACCGGTCGAATGCCCACGCGTGGGATCGGGGTGGCCGCAGCCCGGTCGGTAGGCTGAGTCGGTGACCGTGATCGATCTCGAGACCACGGCCATGGCCGTCGGCGGGGAGGCGGTGGCCCGCGACGGCGATGGTCGGGTGGTGTTCGTGGCCGGTGCGCTTCCGGGCGAGCGGGTGCGGGTGGAGATCACCGATGCCCGAGCGCGCTTCGCTCGCGGTCACGTGGTCGACGTGGTGGACCCCTCGACCGACCGGGTGGTGCCACCGTGCCCGAACGTCGCCGCCGGATGTGGAGGGTGCGACTGGCAGCACGTCGCGGTGCCTGCTCAGACACGGCTGCGCACCGAGATCGTGGCCGGCGTGCTGCAGCGTGACGGACGGATCGCCGACCCCGTGGTGGCCGCCGGCCTGGCCATACCGGCGGCGGGGGTGCGGACCACGGTCCGGGGAACGGTCGACGACGAGGGACGGTTCGCGTTCCGCCGGCGCCGCTCCAACGATCCGATCGGCATCGACCGGTGCACCATCGCCCATCCACTGGTCGAGGAGATCATCACCGAGGGCCGGTTCGGTGCATCCAAGGAGGTGTTCATCCGGGTAGGGGCCCGTACCGGAGACCGGATGGTGGTGGTGTCGCCCCGCCGTGGGGCAGGTGTCCGGGTCCCTCCCGGGGTGACCGTGGTGGGCACCGATCAGCTCAAGGCCGGCAAGCGGGCATGGATCTCCGAGGAGATGTGCGGTCTGACCTGGCGGGTCTCGGCCCAGTCGTTCCTGCAGGCCAGCCCGGAGGGCGCCGAGGCACTGGTGGCCGAGGTGCAGAGCTTCGTCGACGCCTGGGCGCCGGACCACGAGCACCTGATCGACCTGTGCGCCGGCATCGGGCTCTTCGCCGGGACCGTGCGGTCGACGTCGACCGACCGCACCGTGGTGGCGGTGGAGCGCAACGCGTCAGCCGTGGCCGACGCCCGGCGCAACCTCGCGGGCGACCACGTGCGGATCATCAAGGTGGCCATGGCCAGCTGGCGACCGTCGCCCGCCGACGTGGTGGTGGCCGACCCGGCTCGCACCGGGCTCGGCAGAGAGGGCGTCGACGCCGTCGCCCGAACGGGTGCCGCGCTCTGCGTGCTGGTGAGCTGCGATCCGGGAGCGCTCGGCCGCGACGCCCGGCTCCTGACCGAGGCCGGGTACCGCCACGTGGGGTCGCGAACGTTGGACCTCTTCGGCCACACCGGGCAGGTCGAGGTGGTCTCGGGCTTCGTGCGCGGCGACGTCTGAGGCGTCGGGAGACCGGGATGAGCACCATGCGGGCGTTCCGGGTCGTGGAGTGGGGTCGACCCGCCGAGCTGGTCGAGGTGCCGGTGCCAGAACCGGGTCCGGGTCAGGTTCGCGTCAGGGTCGCCGGGTGTGGGCTGTGCCACAGCGATCTCACCATGATGGCGATGGACGCTGCGGTGGGAGAGGCGCTCGGTTGGCAGAAGCCGTTCACGCTCGGCCACGAGACGGCCGGGTGGGTCGACGCCGTCGGTCCCGGTGCCCGCGTCGGGGGAGCCGCCACCTCGGAGGGTCTGGCGGTGGCGCTCATCTCCCCGGCGTCGTGCGGGGCTTGCCGTTGGTGCCGGCGCGGCCAGGAGAACGCGTGCGCCCACGGTCTGGCTGGTCGTGGCTACGGCCGCGACGGCGGGCTCGCCGAGTACGTCGTCGTCGAAGACCCGGCCCGCTCGCTGGTTCCGCTGGCGTCGCTCGATCCGCGCATCGCGGGACCGTTGACCGATGCCGGGGCGACCTCCTACCACGCTGTTCGCCGGGTGATGCCACACCTCTCCGATGACAGCACGGTGGTGGTGATCGGCATCGGGGGCCTGGGTGCCTTCGTCGTCCAGATCCTGCGAGCGCTGTCGGAGGCCCGGATCGTGGCGGTCGACGTCGACCCGGGCCGGCTCGATCGGGCGCTCGGGCTCGGCGCCGATCACGCTGTGCCGGGCGTCGATCGCGAGACCTCCCGGGCCGTCCGGGCGATCGTGGGACCGGATCCGGTCGACGCGGTGGTGGATCTGGTCGGCAACGACGACAGCTTGGTGGTGGGCACCAGGCTCCTGTCGCCCGGGGCTGCGCTGGCCGTGGTCGGAGCCGGCGGCGGCACGCTCCACAAGCCCTGGTTCGGATCGCTTCCCCGCGACGGATCGGTCCTCACGTTCCAAGGTTCCGATCTGGCCGACGCGCACGGCGTGGTGAGGCTGGCCGACGAGGGCAGGCTGGTCGTCGACGTCGACCCGTACCCCCTGACCGAGGCGTCCGCTGCCTACGCGGCGATGGAATCGGGGACCCTGAGCGGCCGAGCCGTCGTCAGGCCCTGACCAGCTCGGAGGCGCCCGTAGGCGGGTGGTCGCGGCCTCTGCTGCTGAACCCTGGCGGGGTCCTGACGCCGGATCGACCGGGTCAGGTTCGAGAAAGGTAAAGCCCACAAAGCTGCAATGTTGGGGCAATCTTGGTGTGACCGACCACTCGTAGGTTTCCGCTCATGTCCGGTGCGAATCCCGTGCTGGACCTGACTCTCACGTCGTGACGTGGGGAGGAGTGGAGAACATGAGTGTGGGCAAAGCGAGAAGGACGCTGGGCATCCTGGCCGTGTCAGCGGTGGTCCTCAGCGGCTGTGGAGGCGATTCGGACGACGCCAGCGCTGGCACTGGGGGGTCGGCGTCGGGCGACAGCTGTGCCAGCGGTGAAGCCATCACGCTCGGCCTTCTGAACTCCACCTCTGGCCCGATGGCCATCAGCGAGCAGACCGTGCGGGATTCGCTGCTGTTGGCAGTCGAGGAGATCAACGCCGACGGCGGCATCTTGGACAAGCAGATCGAGGTGATCGAGGAGGACGGCGCCAGCGAGCCGGCCGTCTTCGCCGAGAAGATCGAGAAGCTGTTGACCGAGGACGAGGTCCAGGCGGTCTTCGGCGGGTGGACCTCTGCCTCTCGCAAGGCCATGTTGCCGGTGGTCGAGGCCAACGAGGGCCTGCTCTTCTACCCGGTCCAGTACGAGGGCCTGGAGGCGTCGGAGAACATCTACTACTCGGGTGCGACGACCAACCAGCAGATCATCCCCGCCATGGACTTCCTGGCGTCCGAGGGTGTGAAGACCCTGTTCCTCGCCGGTTCCGACTACGTGTTCCCGCGCACTGCCAACAAGATCATCAAGCAGTACGCCGCAGAGCTCGGGATCGAGATCGTCGGTGAGGAGTACGTCCCGCTCGACAGCGACGACTGGACCACCCAAGTGGCCAAGATCGCTGCGGCCAAGCCGGACTTCGTGTTCAACACGATCAACGGCTCGTCGAACGTCGGCTTCATCAAGGCCTACACCGAAGCCGGGCTCGGGGCTGACAAATCGCCGATCATCTCGGTGTCCATCGCCGAGGAGGAGGCGCCGGCCATGGGCGCCGACCTGACCGGTCAGTACGCCTCGTGGAACTACTTCCAGAGCGTCGATAACCCCGAGAACGAGACCTTCATCAAGGCCTTCCAGGACAAGTACGGCGCCGAACGACCGACATCGGACCCGATGGAGGCGGCCTACACCTCGATGTACCTCTACAAGGCCATGGTCGAGAAGGCCGAGTCGTTCTGCGTCGACGCAGTCAACGAGGCCTCCGATGGCGTGACGTTCCAGGCTCCCGAGGGCCTCGTCACCGTCAACGGCGAGAACCACCACATCGCCAAGACCGGCCTCATCGGTCAGATCAACGCCGACAACCAGTTCGACATCGTGTGGGACTCGGGTGAGCCGATCGAACCCGATCCGTTCCTCGAGGGCTACGACTGGTGGAACTCAGAAGCCGAGTGATGTCGGCTCGGGTCGTTCCCTCCTAGGAGGGAGAGGGGCGGCAGGGTGCCGGGCACTGCCCGGGACCCTGCCGCAACCAGCCGTCGATCCAGCCTCGAACGAAGTCGCAAGAAGCAGCGCAAGAGCCCACCCGAGCGAGCCTGAAAGAGCCCGGAACCTACATGGACGCACTGACCACACCACTTCTAACCGGATCCGCCACCGGAGCCATCTTGTTGATGGCTGCGTTGGGGCTGACGCTCACGTTCGGCCAGATGGGCGTGATCAACATGGCCCACGGCGAGTTCCTGATGGCTGGCGCCTACGCCACCTACCTCACCCAGCAGGTGATCTCCGGCAGCGGGCTGTCGGTGCTCGTCGCGATACCGGTGGCCTTCCTCGTCACGGGGCTGCTGGGACTGCTCCTGGAGATGTCGACCATCCGGTGGATGTACCGACGCCCCCTCGACACGCTGCTGGTGACGGTCGGCGTGTCGCTCGTGCTCCAACAACTGGCTCGGGACCTGTTCGGCGCCCAGGGCGACCCCGTGACCCCGCCGAGCTGGATGCGTGGCAGCATCGAGGTGGCCGGCTACGCCTGGCCGCACCGCCAGCTCTTCACGATCGTGCTGGCCCTGGCAGCGGTGGCGCTGTTGCATGCGGGCCTCAAGCGCACCTCCTTCGGCCGCCGGGTTCGGGCCACGGTCCAGAACCGTGAGCTGGCTGAAACCCTCGGTGTCACGACGCGTGCCGTGGACCGTTCGACCTTCTTCATAGGGTCGGGACTGGCCGGCGTCGGTGGAGTGGCGATCTCGTTGATCTCGGGGACCAACCCGACGCTGGGCACCACCTACATCATCCCGGCGTTCCTCGTGGTCGTGGCCGGCGGCGTCGGTCAGGTCAAGGGCACCGTGATCGCAGCGTTCGCCATCGGCATCGCCACGGCGTTCCTCACCGACTGGACGAGCGGCAGCATGGCTCAGGTCATCTCGTTCATCGCAGTGGTGCTCTTCCTCCAGATCAGGCCCCAGGGGCTGTTCACCGTTCGAACGAGGGCATTGGCATGACCACAGACTCTGGAGCGATCTCGGATGTCGCCGAGACCTCGACCCCGATGAGCAGGGCGTGGAGGGACCCCAGGTTCTCTCCTGCGAACCTGTTCCGCAGCTATGGCGGGCTGATCGCCATCGCCTTGCTGGCCTACGCGCTTCTGGTGTGGGCACCGGGAGAGCTCACGCCGTTCCGGCTGGGCAACCTCGGGAAGTACTGCTGCTGGGCCATCGCGGCGGTGGGCATCGGACTCGCCTGGGGTCGAGGCGGCATGCTCGTGATGGGCCAGGGCGTGTTCTTCGGCTTGGGCGGTTACATCATGGCCATGCACATGAAGCTCGAGGCCACCGGGCCCGGTGAGGTCCCCGACTTCATGTCGCTGTACGGAGACGGCACGATGCCGTTCTGGTGGGAGCCGTTCCGCAACGGCGCCTTCACGATGGTGGCGATCATCGTCCTGCCGGCGTTGATCTCCTTCCTCCTCGGCTACGCCATCCTGAAGAGAGGGGTGAAGGGGGCGTACTTCGCCATCCTCACCCAGGCGCTTGCCGTGGCCTTCTCGACCCTGCTGATCGCCACCATCAAGCAGACCGGCGGGTTCAACGGCCTGAACTCGTTCTCGTCCTTCTTCGGACAGAAGCTCAACAAGAGCACCAAGCAGGACATCTACCTGATGGCGGCGGGTGCGTTGATCATCTGCCTGCTCATCGTGTGGCAGCTGTACCGCAGCAGGTTCGGCGAGTTGCTCGTGGCCACCCGAGACGCCGAGGCGCGTGTGCGGTTCCTCGGCTACGACCCGGCCAACACCAAGCTGATCGCCTTCGTGCTGGCAGCCGTGATGGCAAGTGTCGGGGGGGCACTGTTCACGCCCCTCGTGGGCATCATCTCCCCGTCGAACGTGGATGCAGCAGCATCGATAATGCTGTTGGCCGGGGTCGCGCTTGGTGGGCGATCCACCTTGATGGGTCCGGCGCTCGGCGCCATCGCCGTCGGCTATGGCCAATCCACCCTCTCGGAGACGTACCCGACGTCGTGGACCTACTTCCAGGGTGCGCTCTTCATCGTGGTGATGCTGTTCCTCCCCGGCGGGTTGGCGTCGCTGTGGACGAAGTTGAAGGGGCTCATGCCCACCCGTTCACCATTGGATCGACGACCGGTGTCAGCGGCACTGGCGGTTGGGGCGGAGGCTGCGAAGTGACTGCATCGTTCCTCGGTGAGGACTACATCGAGATCCGGGATCTGACCGTCGACTTCGATGGGTTCAAGGCAGTGGGAGGCGTCGACCTCACCTTCCTGCAGGGTCGACTCCACTTCCTCATCGGCCCCAACGGTGCCGGCAAGACGACGTTGGTCGACGCTCTCACGGGACTCGTGCAGGGGACGGGGACCGCTCGGTTCCGCAACCGCGATCTCCTCGCGATGAAGTCGCACCAGATCGTCCGACTGGGGGTCGGTCGTACGTTCCAGACCGCGACGGTCTTCGAGGAGCTGACCGTGCTCCAAAACCTCGACATCGCCGATGGCATCCATCGCAAGGCCTGGAGTCGCATAGGAGCTCGTCGAAGGGTGTCCGAGCGGGTCGCGGAGGCGCTCGAGGTCATCGGCCTGACCGACCTCGCCGGCAAGCCGGCTGGGATCCTGGCTCACGGCCAGAGGCAGTGGCTCGAGGTCGGGATGCTCCTCGTCCAGGAGGCTCAGGTCATGTTCCTGGACGAGACGGTGGCCGGGATGAGCGCCGAGGAGCGCGAGGAGACCGGTGACCTGCTCCGCAGGATCGCGCCTGGTCGCACGATCGTGGTGATCGAGCACGACATGGAGTTCCTGCGGGCCTACGCCGACTTCGTCACGGTCATGCACGCAGGCAAGGTCCTGGCCGAGGGGACGGTGGCCGAGATACAGGCGAACCCGACGGTCCAACAGGTGTACCTCGGCGCTTCGAAGGAGGTCGAGGTCGATGTCTGAAGCGATGCTCGAGATCAAGGACGTCACCGCGGGCTACGGACGCTCCACGGTGCTGTTCGACGTCAACGTCTCCATCCCGAAGGGCGGCGGCGCGGCGATCATGGGCCACAACGGTGCCGGCAAGTCCACGTTGCTCCGGGTCGCCGTCGGCCTGATTCCGGTCAGGTCCGGAACGGTTCTCCTCGACGGAGAGGACATCACCAAGATGGTGCCGAGCAAGAGGGTCAAGCGGGGCCTCGGCTACGTGCCCCAGGGTCAGCTCTGCTTCCCGCAGATGACCACGCTCGAGAACCTCCAACTCGTCACCACCGAAACCGCCGCCATCGATGACGTGCTCGACACGTTCCCGGTGCTCGCGGACCTGTTGAACCGACAGGCAGGTCTGCTGTCAGGCGGGCAGCGCCAGCAGCTGTCGATCGCCCGAACCCTGCTGACGAAGCCACGGCTGTTGATCCTCGACGAGCCGACGGAGGGCATCCAGCCCAACGTGGTAGCCGAGATCGAGCAGGTCATCGTCGACCTCACCAATCGAGGTGACCTCACGGTGCTGCTCGTGGAACAGCACGTCGGCTTCGCGCTGCGTTCGACGAGCAACTACTACGTGCTCCAGTCCGGGCGCATCACCGACGGTGGTGTCGGCGGCGCCGGAGCCATGGATGAGGTTCTCGCCGCCATGGCCGTCTAGTCATCCGGGTCGGGTCCAACCGCCGCTCGAGTCACCGATCGCCCCGCAGGTCCAGTCCACCACCGAGGTTTCCCGTTGCACATCAGTTCCCACGAGCAGGAGCGCTTGCTCATCAGCCTCGCCGCGATCGTGGCGAGGGACCGCAGGGACCGTGGACTCCTGCTCAACCACCCCGAGGCGGTGGCGATCCTGTCGTCGTTCGTCCTCGAGGGGGCACGGGACGGAAGGACCGTGGCCGACCTGATGCAGGCCGGCCGTGAGGTGCTCACCCGGGCCGACGTGATGGACGGCATCGCCGAGATGATCGACGAGGTGCAGATGGAAGCGACGTTCCCCGACGGCACGAAGCTGGTGACGATCCACCAGCCGATCCAGTGAAGCCCGGCGAGGTCATCTGCCCCGAGGGGACGGTGCATTTGCTGGTGGATCGCGCCACGAGCACGGTCACCGTGGTCAACACCGGCGACCGCCCGGTTCAGGTCGGATCTCACTACCACTTCGCGGAGACCAACCCTGCTCTGTCGTTCGACCGGGCCGCGGCCCGTGGTCGCCGGCTGGCCATTCCGGCCGGCACGTCGGTGCGCTTCGAGCCCGGCATCGAGAAGGTGGTGGACCTGGTGGCCTACCAGGGGTCCCGCTACGTGGCCGGGTTCCGCGGTGAGGTGGCCGGGCCGTTGGAGGGGGACGCCTGATGGAGATGGACCGCGGGCGCTACGCCGCCCTCTACGGGCCGACGACCGGAGACCGGATCCGGTTGGCCGACACCGACCTGGTCATCGAGGTCACCGAGGACCACTGCGTCGGCGGCGACGAGGCGGTGTTCGGCGGCGGCAAGGTGATCCGGGAGTCGATGGGCCAGGCCCGCGCCACTCGCGCCGAGGGCACGCCAGACCTGGTCATCACCGGCACGGTGATCCTCGACCACTGGGGCGTGGTGAAGGCCGACGTCGGCGTGCGCGACGGCCGGATCGTGGCCATCGGCAAGGCCGGCAACCCCGACACCATGGACGGCGTCCACCCCGACCTGGTCATCGGCCCCAGCACCGAGATCCTGGCCGGCAACGGCAAGATCCTCACGGCCGGAGGAATAGACAGCCACGTCCACCTGATCTGTCCCGAGATCATCGACGAAGCCCTGGCTTCTGGCCTCACCACGATCATCGGTGGCGGCACCGGACCGGCCGAGGGCACCAAGGCCACAACCGTCACCCCGGGCTCGTGGAACCTGGCCCGCATGCTCCAGGCGCTCGACGGTGCCCCGATCAACGTCGCCCTCTTGGGCAAGGGCAACACGGTCTCCCGGGAGGGGCTGCGCGAGCAGCTCGCAGGCGGCGCCTCGGGCTTCAAGCTCCACGAGGACTGGGGAACCACGCCCTCCGCCATCGACGCCTGTCTGGACATCTGCGACGAGCAGGGCGTCCAGGCGGCGATCCACACCGACACGCTCAACGAGGCCGGCTTCGTGGAGAGCACGGTGGAGGCCATCGCCGGTCGGTCGATCCACACGTACCACACCGAGGGAGCGGGTGGCGGGCACGCGCCCGACATCATCACGGTGGTCACCCACCCCAACGTGTTGCCGTCGTCGACCAACCCCACCCGGCCCCACACCGTCAACACCATCGACGAACACCTCGACATGTTGATGGTGTGCCACCACCTCAACCCGTCGATCCCCGAGGACCTGGCTTTCGCCGAGAGCCGCATCCGGCCCTCGACCATCGCGGCCGAGGACGTCCTGCACGACCTCGGCGCCATCTCGATCATCGGGTCCGACTCGCAGGCCATGGGTCGGGTGGGGGAGGTGTGGCTGCGCACGTGGCAGACCGCCCACGTGATGAAGGTGCGCCGCGGTTTCCTGCCGGGCGACGGTCCGGCCGACAACCACCGGGCCCGTCGCTACGTGGCCAAGACCACCATCTGCCCCGCGGTGGCGCACGGTCTCCAGGACGAGATCGGGTCGGTCGAGGTGGGCAAGCTGGCCGACCTGGTGCTGTGGGATCCGGCGTTCTTCGGGGTCCGGCCCCAGGTCGTGTTGAAGGGCGGGTTCATCGCCTGGGCCCAGATGGGCGACGCCAACGCGTCCATCCCCACGCCGCAGCCGATCTTCCCCCGGCCGATGTTCGGGGCGATTCCGGCGGTGGCGGCGGCCACCAGCCTCACCTTCGTGGCGCCGTTGGCGCTGGAGGACCCGCACTTCGTCGAGCGCCTCGGCCTGCGGTCGTCGGTGGTGCCGGTGGCCGACTGCCGGTCCACCGGCAAGGCCGACCTGCCCGAGAACCAGGCCAGACCCGACGTGAGGGTCGACGCAGACACGTTCGCGGTCACCATCGACGGCGAGCTGATCGAGGCCGATCCCGCCACCGAGCTGCCCATGGCGCAGCGCTACTTCCTCTTCTAGGTCGACGCCGTGGACACCTGCTCGACCAGTTCGGAGGGGATGACCGCGCTGCTGTTGCTGGCCGACGGTCGCTTCCCGGTCGGAGGACACGTCCACTCGGCGGGAGTTGAGGCCGCGGTGGCCGATGGGCGGATCCGAGACGTCGATTCGCTGGCCGACTACGTCACCGGCCGGCTGCACTCGGCCGCCCTGGTCGACGCCGCGCTCTCCGCCGCCACGGTGGTGAGCCTGGAGCGGATCGCCTGCGGGGAGGACCCGGGCGGTGCCGAAGCCGACGCTCGTCCCGCCGTCGCCGATCGATCCGCCGCCCATCCCGCCGACGCCGTGTTGTTGCGGCTGGATGCCGAGGCCGCGGCACGCATCGCCGCTCCACCGCTGCGGGTGGCGTCACGTCGCCTCGGTCGACAGTTGCTCCGCGTGGCGGGCCGCTGCTGGCCCGAGCCGCTGATCGGTCGGGCCGTCCGCGTCCAGCCCGAGGGCCTCCACAACCCGATCGCCCTCGGCGTGGTGGGTGTGGCGACGGGTCTCTCGCCCCACGCCGTGGCCAGCGTCAGCATTCACCACAACGTGACCACCCCGGCCCAGGCGGCGGTGCGGCTGCTCGGGCTGGACCCCTTCGAGGTGGCCGCCCTCACCGCCCGCGTCGATCGGGTGGCGGCGGGTGTGGCGGCCGAAGCGGTGAGCGCCGCCCACGCCGCCGTCGACCACCCCGCCCGACTGCCCGCCCACGCATCACCCCTGGTCGAGATCGCCGCCATCGAGCACCAGACCTTCGACCTCCGCCTGTTCGCCACCTGACCCGGGATCGCCCGACCCGCCCACCCAAGACCCGCAGGTGTGGGTGCTCTGGTCGAACAATTCGACCAAAGCACCCACACCTCGTCGAAAACTCACGAGGAGCCCGACATGGGAGCCAACCACGGACCCGAACACCCCCACCGCCACCCACCCGTGGGCGCCGCCCTGCGCGTCGGCATAGGCGGACCCGTCGGCAGCGGCAAGACCGAGCTGGTGGCGTGCCTGTGCCAGGCGCTGGCCGACGAGCTGTCGGTCGTGGTCGTCACCAACGACATCTTCACCACCGAGGACGCCGCCATCCTGAACCGGAGGGCGGTGCTCGACCCGGAGCGGATCGTGGGGGTGCAGACCGGCTGCTGTCCCCACACCGCGATCCGAGACGACATCAGCGAGAACGTCGACGCGGTCGAGCTGCTGGAGGCCAAGTTCGAGCCCGACCTGGTGCTGGTGGAGAGCGGGGGCGACAACCTCACCGCCACCTTCAGCCGGGCGCTCGTCGACGTCCAGATCTTCGTGATCGACGTGGCCGGTGGCGACAAGGTCCCCCGCAAGGGCGGCCCGGGCATCACCGGCTCCGACCTGCTGGTGATCAACAAGATCGATCTGGCCGAACGGGTTCGGGCCGACCTGGCGGTGATGGAGTCCGACGCCGCCCGCATGCGGCCGGGGCTGCCCACCCTGTTCACGTCGCTGGCCGACGACCCCATGGCCTCCACGGTGGCGGCCTGGATCCGCCACGAACTGGAGCACTGGCGGGCGGCCTGACGCTTGGAAGCCCGTGCCGCCATCCGCGTCGACCGCACCGGCGGTCGGACCCGCCTGCTGGAGATGCGCTCGGATCCGCCGCTGACGGTGCGGTCCACGCCTGACCCATCGCGCCCCGACGTGGCCTGCGTCCACCTCGTCGGCAGTGGCGCGGCGCCCCTCGGCGGAGACGACCTCCACCTGGACGTCGAGGTAGGTGACGGTGCGGCGCTCGAGGTCGGTTCGGTCGCCGCGTCGCTGGCTCAGCCCGACGCCGCCCGGCGGGGTTCGACGCTCACGATCTCGGCGTCGATCGGAAGCGGCGCGGCGTTGACCTGGTCTGGTCAGCCGACGGTGGCCGTGAAGGGATGTTCCCACCACACGCTCACGACGGTGCGCCTGGGCGCGGGCGCTTCGCTGGTGTGGCGGGATCAGCTCGTGAGCGGACGCCACGAGGAGCAGCCCGGTTCGGTGGCGCAGACCACGGTGGTCGACGTCGTCGGGGTCGGACCGTTGTACCGGTCGACGCTGGCGCTCGGCCCGGCGTGGCCCGGTTCGTCGGGGCCGGGCGGCTCGGGTGCCGGAACTAGATCGGTCGGTTCGGTCCTGGTGGCCGACGTCGACCCCGATCGGGCGGCCGAGCGGTGGGCGAGGCTCATCACTTCTGGGGCCGACAGCCCGGTCCGTGCCGCGGTGATGCCGCTCGACGGCGCTGGGGTCGTGCTCCAGGCGGTGTCTCCCCTGGCGGGAGCGCTGTCGACGTTCCTCGACCACGCCCTAGCCGCGTTGCTCGACGGCCCTGCCGGCCTACGGGCACGAGCCGGCTGACTGGTACCGGCGGATCTCGACCGCCCGGACGTGGGATGGTGGTGCCGGTCCGATGCTCGACGACTGGAGGCGACGGCATGGCCGCGAGGTCAGGTTCACCGGCGGCGCGCCTCGCCGAGCTGGGGCTCGAAGTGGTGCACCTGAGCGCGCCGAACGGGTCGGCTGCCTTCGCGCGGAACGCGAACGTGCTCCAGACGTTCGGGCACTGGCCCCAGAACGGCGCGAGACCGGTGACGGGGAAGTTGGGTCTGGATCGCAACGTCTCTCAGGGGCACGACGCTGCCCGGCTGGCCATCCAGGCGGTCCTCGGGACCCTCGACACCGCGCTCGGTTCGCTCGACGCCGCCGGCCAGTTCGTCTCGCTCGACGTCGTCCTCAACACCACCCCGGAGTTCACCCAGCACGCAGAGGTGGCCGACGGGGCCTCAGACCTCCTGCTCGACGTGTTCGGTGACGACGGCCGGGCGGTGCGGACGGTGGTGGGCGTGGCGTCTCTGCCCGCCAACCACCTGCTGGAGATCGCAGCGGTGGTCGAGGTCTGACCGGTCAGGGACGACCCTGCCAGGTGCACAGGCAGATCTTGTTCCCGTCGGGGTCGGCCAGGACCCAGAACCGGGGCGCGTGTTCGTCGGTGACGAGGGTCCCGCCCGCGGCCAGGGCCGCGGCGATCCTGGGCTCGACGAGCTCGGGTGGAACGGTGAGATCCAGGTGGAACCGCTGGCGGGGCTCGTCGTGTGGCTCGGTCGACTGGAACCAGATGGCGGGCAGGAGCCCGGTGGGATCGACGATCTCGTCGTCCTCGCCGTGTTCGAGGCTCAGTCCCAGCACCGCGGCCCAGAACGGCTTGATGCGCTCGTGGTCGGAGGTGTCCAGCCCCAGCTCCAGCACCGAGAGCGAGCTCGGCTCGGGCGCAGCGCCCTGAGCCGCCGCCACCTCCGATATCCGTCGGGCCAGGCGGACGTCCCGCTGGGTGACGAAGCCGACGTCGTGGCTCGTGAGCCGAACGTCGACGTGGGGGTAGCGGAGGTCGACGTCGGGGTGGTGGTTCGCCTCTTCGGCTGCTTCGGTGATGGCCTCCACCAAGCGCAGGCCGCTGACGAAGTCTCCGGTGGAGAAGCGGGCGTGGATCGATCCCCGGAGGTATCGCCAGTCGGCCAGCCCCTCGGTCTCGAACGCGGTCCCGTTCAACCTCGTGCGATCGTCCACGCTTCCTCCTGGGTCGGGCCCGCCCTGGTTCAAGGGTCGCGCACCAGGTGATCGCTGTCGACGGCCGGCGCGACCTTCGCAGTCGGGTGGGAAGCGGAGATCGCGTTCGTAGCGTGTAGGTGCGGGCATCCCGACCAGGAGGTCGAACCATGTCCGCCACCGTCACCATCGCAGTGATCGCCATCATCGTGGTGGCCGTCCTCGCCTGGAACGAGTGGGGTGGCGACCGCTCCGACGGCTGACTTGCCTCCCGTCTCGACGGTTCGTCGCCGCCGACTGCCCCTAGTCTTCACCGACCCTTGAGCCAGGAGGCGCGATGCACCCAGAACGCGACAGTGCGCCGGAAGGTAGTGCTCACGAAGCGACCCGGATCGTTCCGAACCGCTCGACGACCACCCGGCGGGCGTTCCTCCACGGTGCCTCGTTGACCGCTGGGGCGTTGGCGCTCGGTCTGGGGGCGTGCTCGGACGACGGGGGAGGCTCCGCGGCGTCCACCACCCGGGACTCCGCCGCGGGTTCGTCGACCTCGGTGGCCGAGGCCGCCACGCCGTCTGGATCCCCTGTCGGCCCCGACGGGATCGCGGTGGCCGACCTGCCCGGAGAGGACGAGATCTTCGGGTGGATCAGCGAGATCTTCGACCAGGGCATCCGACGGACCGGTTACCCGGCCGACGAGTGGGCCGAGCAGTGGGTGGCCGAGCGCTTCACCGAGTTCGGCCTGTCCGAGGTGCACGCCGAGCCGTTCGCCGCCAAGCGATGGGAGCCCGGGGAGTGCAAGCTCGAGGTCACCCCCGAGGGCGGTCAGACCCGGACGGTGCCGTGCTTCCCGGTCCCGTTCTCCACCCCCACCCCCGACGGTGGTCTGGATCTGGCGCTGGTCCACCTCGACGCGGCCTCTCCGGCGCCTGTGGGCGGGCAGGCGGCCCTGGTCGACGTGGCGCTGATCGAGGTGCCCGCCGACATGATGGGCTACGGCGGGTCGGCTCCTCCCGACGCCACCGACCGCGTGGTCGATCCCGACGGAACCTTGGCGGGCTCGGGTCACCTCCTGCCGTTCGGTACCGAGTTCATGGGCGTCATGGACTCCGCGATCGACGGCGGGGCGGCGGCCTTCATCGGCGCCCTGCGCGACTACCCCGGTGACTCGTTCGAGTACTTCGTGCCGTATGACGCACTGTCCCGGCCGATCCCCGGCGTCTGGATCTCCAACTCGTCGGCCGATGAGCTCGACCGGGACCTGGCGGCAGGACCGGTCTCGGTCCGGATGGTGGTCTCAGCCGAGACCACCGAGGTGGAGACCAACAACATCGTCGGGTTCCTCGACGGGGCCGACGACGAGGTCGTGATGATCGCTTCGCACCACGACGGTCCGTGGGCGTCGGCGGTGGAGGACAGCAGCGGCATGGCCCTGGTGCTCGCCCAGGCGCACTACTGGTCGAAGCGCCCGGTGGAGGAGCGGCCGCACAAGATGGTGTTCCTGATGCAGGGCGGTCACATGTCGGGCGGGGCCGGCCTCCTCGCCTACATCGACGCCCATCGCGACGAGTTGGACGACGTGGTGCTGGAGGTGCACCTCG
Organism: Acidimicrobiales bacterium; assembly: GCA_012513855.1. GTDB lineage: Bacteria > Actinomycetota > Acidimicrobiia > Acidimicrobiales > Iamiaceae > Aquihabitans. The sequence continues at coordinate 5,325 of JAAZBK010000037.1, read as the reverse complement.
AGCACGCCGCGCTGGAGACCGAGGTGGTCGACGGCGAGGTGGTGGCCACCGACGTGCCGGTTCCCCGGTGGTTCTTCACCAGCCGGATCCCGGTGCTGGAGAAGACGGTGTTCGACGCGCTCTCCGCGGAGGAACTCGGACGCTCGATGGTGGTGGCTCCCGATGCCTTCGGCGAGCAACCGCCCACCGACGGAGCCATGTACCACCGCGAGGGGGTGCCGGTGGTCAACTTCTTGACCGCGCCCTTCTACCTGTTCGACAGCATGGACACCCTCGACAAGGTCGACCGGGCCCACCTCGTTCCGTTGACCCGCGCCACCATCCGCATCGTCAACTCCACCGCAGGCGAGACGGCGGCGGGGCTGCGATCTCAGGTGGAGCAGTCGACCGAGGATGTGGCCGCGGGCTAGCGGCCGAACAGGGCTGGGTCGATGGTGGGCTGGGCGGTCGGGCTCAGCCCGGGCCGAGCCTGACCGGCAGGGAGTCGAGCGCGACGCCGACGTTGTGAGCCGGTCCCGCCCCGCTCCACCGCGGCTCGCCCACCACCTCCAGCTGGGGGAAGCGCCTCACCAGCGCGCCCAGCATCACCTGGATCTCCTTCTTGGCCAGGTTGGCGCCCAGGCAGTGGTGGGCTCCGCCGCCGCCGAAGGCGACGTGGGGGTTCGGGTACCGGGTGACGTCGAAGTTGACGGGATCGTCGAACACGTCCTCGTCACGGTTGGCCGACGGGTACCACAGGATCAGGCGGTCGCCAGCTGCCACCTGCTGGCCGCCCAGCTCCACGTCCCGCGTGGCCGTCCGGCCGAACATGAGGGCCGGACTAGACCACCGCAGCACCTCTTCGGCCGCACCCGGCAGAAGGCCGGGGTCGTCGCGGAGCGCCGCGATCTGGTCCGGGTGGTGGACGAGCTCCATCAGGCCCTGAGAGAGCGCGTTGCGGGTGGTCTCGCTCCCGGCGATCGTCAGGATCATGAAGAAGCCGTCGAGCTCGCCGACCGACAGGTTCCAGGTCTCGCCGTCGTCACCCTCGAGCTCCGCGTTGACGAGGATCGACCAGACGTCGTCGGTGGGGTGGGCCCGCTTCTCCTCCGACAGCCGGTGCGCGTACTCGTACAGTTCGATCTGGGCAGGTCTGGGGTCTTCGTCGCCCTCGTCGGCGCTGGGGTCGAACGCCCGCAGCATGGCCTCCGTCCGCGAGAACACCCAGGGCCTGTCCGCCTCGGGGATGCCAACGATGTCGGCGATCACGTGCATGGGCAGCGGAAAGGCCAGCTCCGACACGAAGTCGACGACATCGACGCCGCCCTCGACCACCTCGTCGAGGATCCTCTCGGCTCGCTCGGCGATCATGCTCTCCAGGCGCGAGACCATTCGAGGGGTGAACCCTGAGCTGATCAGACGTCGGAGCCGTGCGTGCTCAGGGGGGTCGACCGCCACGATCATGCCGGCGTCTCGGTAGAAGCTCGCCGGCTCGATGCCGGGACCGTCGCCAGCGGTGAAGGTCTCGATGTCGCGGCTCACGGCCTGGATCTCCCGGTGCTTCACCACCGACCAGAAGGGGAAGTCGGCACCGCTGGCCGTGAGCTTGTGGTGACGGTGCAGCGGACCGGCCGCCCGGAGGGCGGTGAACACCTCGTGGGGCACCCCGGCCCGGTACAGCGTCCGGTCGGTGAGGTCGACCTGCTCGACAGAAGCGGTGGTCGTGGTCACGTTGGAGCCTCCTGGTCCGTCGCCGCTGGAGCCCCGTCAGCCCACCAGCAGCAGCGGCCAACGGTAGACCGGCTGCGACGTCGGTGAGGCCGAGGACGCGATCTGGCACCAGAGGGCTCCGACCGGTCGCGCTCCCAGTGGCGACAGCTCCAGATCCCTCGACCTCCCCGATCCGAGCGGCGTCCATCGTGATCAGGTGATGCACTTCGAGTGCACGTCATGGCGTTCTGATCACAGATGGGGTGGCCGATCAGTGGCGGCCCGGCGAAAAACCAGTGGTCGACCACTGAGGCGGTCGGTGCCAGGGATCCTTACCGTCGGCTGGAGAGTCCACACCACAGCGGAGAAAGCCGATGAACGTCTCAGCCGACCCCCGTAGTCGCCCACACCTCACGATGGTCACGCCGGTGGCCGACGACCGCACCACCGACGGCGACCCCCGCCGCCGGCTGTTGATCGAGCAGCTCCCCGAAGCCCACGCCGTAGCCCTGCGGCTGGCCGACGCCGGGTTCGAAGCCGAGACCATCAGCGTGGCGCTCGGGATCGCGGTGCAGGGCGTGGCCGGCGTGCTGGAGGTCGCCCGAGCCAAGCTCCGCAGGATCGAGGGCCTGCCCGACCTGCGGGGCTACGCAGAACGGTCCAAGAGCTCGGCGAGCTGACTGCGCCGGTCGACGCCGAGCTTGGCGAACGCCTGGTGGAGGTGGGACTCGACGGTCCGGACCGACACCACCAGACGCCCGGCGATCTCGGCGTTGGTGAGCCCCTGAGCCGCAAGCCCCGCCACCTCGCGCTCTCGCCGGCTGAGCGGGAGGGGATCGTCGGCCCCCTCCATGGCGGGCGTGGGCAACGCGTCGAAGCGTTGAGCGAGCTGGCGGCAACGAGCACCGGTCCGACGGGCCGAGGCCGGAACCGAGGATTCCCGGAAGGCGACCGACGCGGCTGCAGCGGCTTCGGCGGCGAGCGGCCACGATCCGAGAGCTTCGTAGCGTTCCGCCAGGTCCTCGAGGTCGGGGCCCGAGCGATCGTGGACCGCCCGCGCGTGCTCTGCGAACAGCTTCGGCATCGTGCTCTCGCAGCCTGCGGCGATCTCCTCCAACCGGTCGGTCACCTGACCGGCTCGCGCTCCGAGCCGCAAGGCGGTGTGGAGGACCAGTGCCTCCATCGCCGGCTGCTCGCGCAGGTTGGACGACAGCTCCACCGCGGTTTCGATCGCTCGCCCGGTCTGTCCGGCGGCCTGTAGGGCGAACGTCTCGGCGAGGGCGAAGTCGACCTCGAACAGAGCGGCGCTGAGGCGCTCTGACCGCCGGCCCGCGTCCAGCGCCTCGTACGCGGCGACGTGGTCTCCGAGCATCGCTTCGGTCTGAGCTAGGATCGCCAGCGCCCAGGTGCGGTAGCCCGCCGAGTCGGAGATCTCCATGGCGGCCAGCGCCTCGAGCATCCACCGGCGAGCGCTGGCGGCCAGGCCCTGCATGGCCTTCACCCGGCCGATCACCAGGGCCACGACACCACGGGCGTTGTCGTCTCCGGATCTCACCAGCGGATCGTGGAACGGCGCGATCAGGTCGACCGCATCGCTCAGGTGACCGTCGAGGAAGAGCGCCATGACGTCGTGGGCTGCGATCCACGCGGTGGCGCGAGGGAAGTCGTCGCTTCGCCGGGCTGCCGGCTCTCGGGCTCGGTCCAGGACCGCCACCGCGGACTGCGTCCTGCCGACGTAGCAGAGGGCCTTGGCCACCGAGTCGACGCAGATGAGCACCGCGTCCTCGTCTCGGTCGTCCTCGGTGGTCAGCGGCAAGCCGATCTCGAGGCCGGCGCCGAGGCGGCCCACGTCGACCAGGGCCTTGACCCGATAGGCGTCGGCCCGGTCGGGCCACGGAGCATGGGGGAGCGCGGACGTGAACCGGTCGAACGCGGCCATGGCTTCGTCGATGCGGCCCAGCCCGGTGCACAACGCCACGTAGCGGTGGCCGAGGTAGGCGTTGGCCACCGAAGCATCGCCTCCGGTGAGCAGGGCGTTCTCCCACTTGGCGAGCAGGTCCTCGGCCTCGGCGAAGCGGTTCTGGTGGATCAGAGCATCAGCGGTGGACAGCGCCGCGTCCGCGCCGCCACCATCGTCGAGCGCGGCGCGACCCAGGCGTTCGGCCAGCGGATAGTCGAACACCGAGCTCGCTTTGCGAGCCGCCTGGGCGAGCAACACCGGGTCGGCGTGCCCGTCAGCGTCCAGGCGCCACCTCGCCGACCGGAGAGCGTCGTCGAAGCGGGCCTCGGGGTCGGCGTCGATGGTGTCGGCCAGCCGGCGGGCCAAGCGATGGTGGGCAGCAGTGCCGAGCGTGGCCGAGAGGACCTCGCCGTACAGGGGGTGGCCGAGGTGCACCCGCGAACCGTCCTCCGCGTCGGCAACCCGGATCAGTCCGCGTCGCTCCAACCGCGTCAACGCGTCATCGCCGGCGAGGTGGGAGAAGACCTCGACCCGCAGTGGTTCTCCCAACACGACGAGACCGAGGGCATCGGTGTGATCGTCGTCCAACTCGGCCAGGCGCTCGCTCACCAGTTCGACCAGGCGGGGAGCGGCCGGGACGGCACCATCCCAGCGCCAGATCCCGTCCACCTGGCGCAGGGCACCCGAGCTGAGGCCGGCCAGGATGAGCTCGCGTGCGAACAAGACGTTGCCTGAGCTCAGCTCGGCCAGGCGCAAGACGGTGGGCCGACCGACATCTCCTCGGAGTGCGGCCCTGGCAAGGTCCTCGATGTCTGCGATCGACAGGCGTTGCAGGTCGACCCGCAGCGCCACGTCGTCCTTCCACAACCGGGTGATCGGGTCTGGCGCAGGCTCGCCCTCCCGGACGGTGGCCATCACGGTCGCGGTGCCGGTCATTGCCAGGTGAGCCACGAGCAGGGCACCGGCCGGATCGAGCAGGTGGGCGTCGTCCACGCCGATCACCAGGTGTCGCCCGTCGGCGCGGGCTGTCAGCTCCCGCGCGAACGCGAGGTGGAGCGAGAAGCGGTCGTCGGAGCTGGCCGGAAGCGCCTCGGGGGCAAGGTGGGCGAACGCGCCGTAGGGGATCGTGGATCCGGCCGCGGTGGCCATGGCCCACACCGTGGCCCGGCCGGCGTCGGCGCTCAGCTGGACGCACTCCCGCACGAGACGGGACTTGCCGACCCCGGCCGCGCCGACCACCACGGCACCGGCGAGGCGCTGAGGGCCGATGGGAGTGGATGGGTCGGCGGCCTCGGCCCGCTCGATCACCGACGTGAGCAGCGCCATCTCCTCCTGGCGTGCCACGAGCGGCCACGTTCCGCCGGGCTCTGCGCTGCTGACCACAGAAGCCGAAGCTACCGTCCGCGACCGGCCCGCCACCCAAAGCGGGCTCCGCTTGTGAGGCGCGGTTCAGTCAGAGGCCAGGTAGCCCGACGCCCCAGAGTCCCTCGGAACGACGAAGCCCCTGGTCAGGTGCACCTTGTGCGCTGCCAGGGGCTTCGTGTCTGGTACCCCCAACGGGATTCGAACCCGTGCCGCCACCTTGAGAGGGTGGTGTTCTCGGTGGCCCGAGCCGACCGGTCAACGACGTTCGCCCAGGTCAGGGTGGGTGCACCTCGGTGGCAGCGACGCCCGAT
>JAAZBK010000293.1 GCA_012513855.1 Acidimicrobiales bacterium | reverse complement strand
GCGACGTTGGAGGACCAGTCGCCGTGCTCCTTGCGCGCCGGTCGCTCCAGGTCGACCCGCTCGGGCAGCGGTTCGACGGCCAGCGCGGCGAGAGCGTCGCGCACGGCGGAGGCGAGGGCATCGCGGATCACGGGGCTTCCTTCGGGGAGTCGACGGACGGGAAGGTCGTCCGATCCTACGAGCGCACCGGTTCTGGGCTCCCATCGGTAACGGAGGTGCGCCCGCTTCGCGTTGCGGACGCGAGATGGCGAGCAACTAGGGTGACCTCCCCCGCCCTCGTAGCTCAGGGGATAGAGCATCGGCCTCCGGAGCCGTGTGCGCAGGTTCGAATCCTGCCGAGGGCGCCCTTTCACCTGCCGGCGGCGCACCAGTGGAGGTCCCAGTGCCGAGGTTCAACCGCTCGGACGAGACACCCGTGTTCCTCCTGGTCCTGGGGGCCGCGGTCGGGGTGGTGTTCGGTGCCGTGTTCATCGTGGCGGGGCTCGGCGCCAACCGGAGCGGAGCGCCCACGCTGTTCGGGCTCCTGTTCGTGCTCGCGGGCGCTTCGGTGGCGGCTCAATCGCTGTACCAGCTGTTCACGTCGATCCGGCGACGGGTCGACGGCGGACCCGGCCCCACGGCCTCTCACCGTTCCATCACCTCAATGGGATCCAGCGGCCCCATCGACTCCGACAGGGAGTTCGACCTCTCGGACCTGTCGTTCACCTCCGACCGCACCGCCTCGAACGCCACGCCATCTGGCCAGGTGGGAGCGACCACCGCTCCGCCCCACATCACGCCGCAGCCACCTCCCGGCTGGTACCTGGATCCCGGCGGATCGAGCCACCAGCGCTGGTGGGACGGCAAGACCTGGACCGAGCACCTGCGCTAGCGGCGGTTCATCCTGCCTGGGCCGCACCGGGCAGGATGAGGGGCGCACGAGTTTCCGGCGCCGTATACTCAGGTGATGCCACGCGTGGGTCGACCTCCGATCGGAGACCGGATCTCGGTCCGGCTTCCCGAGTCGATGCTCGCCGCGTTGGATGAGCGGGCTCAGACCGCGGGGGTGTCACGAGCGGGCGCGGTTCGGCTTCTGCTGGAGCGGGCGCTCTCGGCGTCCGTCGACGATGGCGTCGATCGCACCCAGATCGCGCAACGGCTTGCCCTAACCCCGGCCCAGCGGGTCAGCCGGATGGCCGAAGAGACGCGTCGAATGCTCGCTCTCACCGGCCGGGCTTCGTGACCGCCACCTTCGATCCGGAACGGCTGCTCGCTGTCCTCCACCGCCACCAGGTCGACTTCGTGCTGATCGGGGGACTGGCCGCCGTCGCCCATGGCTCGCCCCTTCCGACCACCGACGTGGACGTCACTCCCGACCGAGAGCCCGCCAACCTCGACCGGCTGGCTGACGCCCTGATCGAACTCAGGGCACGGATCCGCACTTCAGATCCCGAAGGCGTCGTCTTCCCGATCGACGGAAGGTTCCTGGCCGCTCAACCACGGATGCTCAACCTCACCACCGACGCCGGCGACCTGGACCTCACCTTCACCCCAGCCGGCTTCGAAGGCGGGTTCGCTCAGCTGAGCGCCGAGGCCGAAGAGCTCGAACTGGCCACCGGCACCATCACCCGGGTAGCGCGTCTCCGGGCCATCATCAGGTCGAAGGAGGTGGCCGACCGGGAGAAGGACCGTCGAGCCCTCCCGTACCTACGTGCCCTCCTCGAGGAGAGAGGCGAAGCCTGAACCGACCGGGCTCGCGGCCTCGATAGTTCACTCGGCAGCCAGCTCGATCTGCTCGACGATCTTGCGGACCGACGGCCAGCTGGTGGCGAAGCCGGGGTGCAGCTGGAGGTGGTCGACGGCGGGAACCGGGACCCAGCGGACGTCGGTGGTCTCGAAGTTGAGCGAGGCCCCGAACCGCTCGCCCACCTCCACCACGGCGGTGGTGTAGCTCCAGTCGATCGCGGGCGCGAACACGTGGTCGGCGATGTGACGCCACGGCTCCGGGGGCGAACCGACCTCTTCGGCCGACTCCCGCAACGCCGCCTCGAACGGCGTCTCACCCCGATCGATGGCCCCTCCCGGGCACGACCACGTCCCGCCCTCGTGGGCCATCTTCGAGCGGAGCTGGAGCATCACCTCCGGTCCGCCGTCGTCCTGGATCACGAAGATCACGCCGGCTGCGCCGAACCGACCCCAGCGGGTTCGACCGTCGCTGCACCGGAGGAACCCGTCGCCGGACCGTCGCAGAACCATGCCCCGCACCATGCCACGCCGGGATGGCGAGGTCGGGTCACCGGAGGTTGCGCGTAGCGGAACGGTCCGCAACCCCTGGCGAAGCAGCGGCCGGGCGGCTCTAGCATTCGATGAATGCCCGACGCGCGGCCGCTGGCGATCACCTACCCGGCCGACCTGCCGATCACCGACCGGCGGGCCGAGCTGTTGGACGCCATCGCCGGCCACCAGGTCGTGGTGGTGGCCGGCGAGACAGGGTCGGGCAAGAGCACCCAGCTACCGAAGCTGTGCATGGAGCTGGGCCGTGGCGTCGACGGCTGGATCGGCCACACCCAGCCCCGTCGCGTGGCGGCTCGGACCATCGCCGAGCGGGTGGCCGACGAGCTCGGGACCGACCTGGGCGACGTGGTGGGCTACTCCGTGCGGTTCAACGACCGCGTGGGTGCCGGCACTCGGGTGAAGGTGATGACCGACGGCATCCTCCTGGCCGAGATCCAGCGGGACCGAATGCTGAGGCGCTACGACACGCTCATCATCGACGAGGCCCACGAGCGCAGCCTCAACATCGACTTCCTCCTCGGGTACCTCAAGCAGCTCCTCCCCCGCCGTCCCGACCTGAAGCTGATCATCACGTCGGCCACCATCGACACCGCCCGCTTCGCCGAGCACTTCGGTGGGCACGACGGTCCGGCGCCGATCATCGAGGTGTCGGGCCGCTCCTACCCGGTCGAGGTCCGCTACCGCCCGTACGGCGAGCTGATCCCGGCCGATGAGGGCGACGACGTGATCGACGACGACCGGGACCAGGTCGACGCGGTGTGCGACGCGGTTCTCGAGCTGTCTCGGGAGGGTCCGGGCGACGTGCTGGTGTTCCTGAGCGGCGAGCGCGAGATCCGCGACACCGCCGACGCGCTGGCGAAGCTCACGTCGCCGGCCAAGCCGCTCGCCGGCACCGAGATCCTCCCCATGTACGCCCGGCTCTCGGCCGCCGAGCAGCACAAGGTTTTCGAACCACATCGGGGGCGGCGCGTGGTGCTGGCCACCAACGTGGCCGAGACGTCGATCACGGTGCCCGGCGTGCGCTATGTGGTCGACGCCGGCACCGCCCGGGTCCTGCGCTACAGCCACCGGCTCAAGGTCCAGCGGCTGCCGATAGAAGCTGTGAGCCAGGCGTCGGCGAACCAGCGGGCCGGCCGCTGCGGTCGGGTGGCTCCGGGCATCTGCATCCGCCTCTACGGCGAGGACGACTACGAGGCCCGCCCCGAGTTCACCGATCCCGAGATCCTCCGGACGAACCTGGCGTCGGTCATCCTGCAGATGACCAACCTGGGCCTGGGCGACGTGGCCGGCTTCCCGTTCCTCGACCCGCCGGACCACCGGGCGATCCGCGACGGGGTGCTGCTGCTCGAGGAGCTGAACGCGCTGCCACCCGACCAGCCCGCAGACCGGCGTCGCCTCACCAAGGTGGGCAAGCACCTGGCCCGGCTCCCGATCGACCCGCGCATGGCCCGGATGATCGTGGAGGCCGATCGACAGAACTGCGTGCGCGAGGTCCTGATCATCGCGGCGGCGCTGTCGATCCAGGATCCCAGGGAACGCCCCACCGACAAGGAGCAGCTGGCCGCGGAGATGCACAAGCGCTTCGCGGTCGCGGGCTCCGACTTCCTGGCGCTGGTGAAGTTGTGGGACCACCTCGCGGAGCGGCGCGAAGCTCTGTCGTCGAACCAGTTCCGGCGGGAGTGCCGGGCGGAGTACCTCAACTACCTGCGGGTGCGAGAGTGGATCGACCTCCACCGCCAGCTGAAGCAGGCGGCGGCCCGCATCGACATCCGACCCGTCGACGAAGGGGGCGACGCCCACCCCGACCAGGTGCACAAGGCGATCCTGTCGGGGCTGCTGTCGCACCTCGGCATGAAGGAGAAGCCCGACGAGAAGGCCGCGGGTCGCAATCGTGAGCGCGGGCAGGATCGCGGTCGCAACCGTGCGATCGAGAGCCGCGAGTTTCGCGGCGCCCGCAACGCCCGGTTCCAGATCGCCCCCGGGTCGAGTCTGGCCCGCAAGCCACCGGCCTGGGCGATGGCGGCGGAGCTGGTGGAGACCAACCGCCTGTGGGCCCGCATGGCCGCAGCGATCCAACCCGAGTGGGCCGAGAAGCTCGGCGCCCACCTGGTGAAGCGCTCATACGGGGAACCGCGGTGGGACGAGCGGTCCGGCCGGGCCGTCACCACCGAACAGGTGACGCTCTACGGCCTACCCATCGTGAGCGGCCGCCGCGTGGGCTACGACGTGGTCGACCGGGACGAGGCACGCGACCTGTTCATCGAGCACGCACTCGTGAGACGGGAGTGGGACTCACCGCACGACTTCCTGGTCCGCAACGACGACACCATCGAGGCCGCCGAAGCGCTGGGAGCCCGCATGCGAACGGTCGTCACCGTCGACGGCGATGCCCTCTTCCACTTCTACGACGAGCGCGTCCCCGACGACGTGGTGTCGGCGCGCCACTTCGACCGCTGGTGGAAGAAGGCCCGACGTGACGTCCCGAAGTCGCTCGACATCACGGTGGCCCAGGTGCTCGGCGGCCACGACGACGACGGTCTCGACCCCGCCGAGTTCCCCGACACCTGGCAGCAGGGCGACCTGCGGTTCCCGATCACCTACCGGTTCGACCCGGGCCACGACCTCGACGGGGCGACGGTCCACATCCCCATGGCGGTGCTGAACCGCGTCGAGCCGTGGGACTTCGACTGGCAGGTTCCCGGACTGCGCCGTGAGCTGGTGGTGGCGCTGGTCCGGTCGCTGCCCAAGGACCTCCGTCGCCACCTCACGCCCCTGAACGAGACGGCCGAACGCGCAGCCGACCTGCTCGAGTGGCAGGACCTCCCGATCGCCGAGGCGCTGGCCGACGTGCTCTCCTCCACCAGCGGAGCGCGCATACCGGCTGAAGCCATCGACGCCAGGCGGCTGCCGCCCCACCTCAGGATCACGTTCGCGGTCACCCAACCGGGCGACGGCGACAGGGAGGCAACGCCGAGCACCGAAGTGGTCGCCGTGGGCAAGGACCTCCTGGCGGTGAAGGATCTGGTCGGCGGTCGGGTCCGTGCCGCAGTGGCCGACGCGCTGGCGACGGCCCACACCGCATCGGGAAGCGATCCGTCCCCCGCCCAGGCGATCGAACGATCCGGCATCACCAGGTGGGACTTCGGCGACCTTCCTGCGGCGATCCACTCGACCATCACCGGACCGGACGGCTCCGAGCTGCGTGTGGATGGCTACCCGGCCCTGCTCGACCGGGGCGACTCGGTCGAGATCAAGGTGTTCTCCAAGCCGGAGATCGCCGAACGAATCATGGCCGGCGGCATCCGGCGGCTGGTCCTCCTGTCGGTTCCGGTGGGCGTGCGCGGTCTGGAGGGAACCGTGCCCAACCGCGTCCGCCTCGCCGTCCCTGCCGTGCCGGAGCTGTCCCTCGGCAAGCTGCTGCGCGACTGCATCTCTGCCGCGGCCGATCACGTGGTGACCGCTCACGGCGGGTCGGTTCGCACGGAGGACGACTTCGCAGGCCTCCTGGCTCGCGCTCGGGCCGAGCTCCGGGCCACCGCAACCCGGGCCCTGAAGGCCGCCGGAGAGGTCGTGGTGCATGCGGCGGAGGTGACGGCCCAGATCGACGGCCTGGTCAACCCGGTGGTCCAGCCGGCCGTGGCCGACGCCCGCGAGCAGCTGCACCGCCTGGTCCGGCCCGGCTTCGTCACGTCGTCCGGCGTGGACCGGCTGGCCGACCTCGCCCGCTACGTGACGGCCATCGGCCGCCGCTTGGACAAGGTCGGCGACGCGCCAGCCCGCGACCGCCAGCACATGGCCGAGGTGCTGAAGGTCGAGGACGACTACCGCAAGCTGCTCGCCGCCCTGGCGCCGAGCCAGGTCACCCGCCGGGTGGTGGAGGCGGGATGGATGATCGAGGAACTGCGGGTCAGCCTGTTCGCCCAGTCCCTGGGCACCAAGGGCAGCGTGAGCGCCAAGCGGATCACCCGCGAGCTGGACGACCTCTTCGCCGGGAACCTGGACTGATCCAACCGCTGGGCTGATCCGGCGCCGGTCAGACCGCCACGAAGCGATCGTCGGTGAGCTCGGTCTCGCCGTGGCTCCATCGGTACGCCACCAACAAGCCCCCCTTGGCCACGCTGTAGTCGACGCACGCCACCTTGGGCCCGAACACAGTGGGAACCCCGCTCTCCCAGTAGTGGCCGACGATCACGGGCACGTCGCTCGTGTACGGCGGAGCCACGTTCCCGTCGATCTCGTGGTCGGGCAGCAGACCGTCGGGTGGCCAGGAACCAGTGCGCTCGACCCCACCCGGGATCAGCGCCATGGCGCGCAGCGACCTCGAGGCCGTGTGCCACCAACGCAGCCGCGACCGGTGGCGTTGGTGGCCGTCCTTGTCCAGGTAGCCCAGGTCGCCGCCGAGGTCTACCTCCGGCCCCTTGAGCAGGTCCTCCACCGCCTCGTACTCGGAAGAGCCCTTGCGACTCGCCGCCGTCAGGAGATCGGGGGTGAGGGTGTGGCCAGGACCGAGGAGGGGCCGCACGTGGTCGATGTCGCGGTCGCCCCAGTAGGCGTGGATCACCCGGAGGCCGCCGAGGTCCAACCAGAGCGGGATGGTCCGGAACCAATCGAGGTGCTGGCGGTGGAGGCCGCTGCCGAAGCCCCCGACCTGGTCCAGGTAGGAGCGGTGCTGCGTGAAGTTCTTGCCTCGCACGTCCTTGTCTCCGGGGACCGGGGTCGGATCCAGGTGGCCGGGCCGGAGGTGCCGGGCCGGATCCTCCGGATCCGGGGTGGCGTAGGCGAGGGCGTTGAACTCGTGGTTGCCCATCACGATGAGGGCGCTGCCGGCTTCGACCATGGACCGGGCGATCGCCACGCACGCGGCCTGGGCGGGGCCGCGGTCGATGAGGTCACCTACGAACACCGCCGTTCGGGATGGGTGTCGCCAGGTGCCGGAGCTCTCGACGTAGCCCATGTGCCTCAACAGCAGCCTCAACCGGCTGGCATGACCGTGCACGTCGCCGATGACGTCGTAGCCCTCCTTCGACTCGTAGCCGTCGCTCACGTCTGGTCCTTCTCCCTCGGTCTGCTTCCGCTCTTCCACCACCAAGGTACGAACTCCCGGTGACGTCGCCCGACTCGCGGCCGATCGTCGCACCGGAGACCTAGGCTCCCGCGGCTGTGGGGACCGATCTCGAGCGCGACGTCGACCTGACCGATCTGGACCGGTTCGCCGGCGGGTTCCCCGACGAGGTGTTCACGCGACTGCGTCGGGAGGCTCCCGTCTGGTTCCACCCGGCCACCGACCACACGCCCGACGGCGAGGGGTTCTGGGTGGTGAGCAGCCACGCACACTGCGTCGCTGCGGCCTCGGCCAAGGAGGTTTTCAGCAGCGAGACCGGACCGGGGCGCGACGGCGGAGGCGGGACGCTGATCGAGGACCTGCCCGGTGGGTTCGCCGCAGGCGTGCTGCTGAACATGACCGACGACCCGCGCCACCAGTCCGTGCGACGACTGCTCACCCCGTCGCTGTCGCCGCGGGCCCTGGCCGTGCTGGAGGCCGAGCTGTCCCGCCGCGCCGAGGCGATCGTGGCCACCGTCGCCGAGCGAGCCCGGGCCGGCGAGGACGTCGACCTGGTGGTCGACGTCGCGGCCGAACTGCCGCTCCAGGCCATCGCCCACCTGCTCGGCGTACCCCAGGAGGACCGCCACCAGCTCTTCTCCTGGTCGAACGCCACCCTCGACTACGACGGTCGTGAGCTGGGCGAGGCCAGCGAACGGAGCCAGGCGGCAGCCGCCGAGATGTTCGCCTACGGCGCCGACCTGGTGGCCGACCGCCGCAGCCGGGGCGGAGGTGGCGACCTGTTGTCGGTCGCGGCATCCAGCACCGATCCCGAGCTGTCCGAGCTCGAGCTCCAGATGTTCTTCAACCTGCTGATCGCGGCAGGCAGCGAGACCACCCGCAACTCGATCACGCTGGGCCTGCTGGCCCTGGCCGAGCACCCCGACCAGTGGCGGGCCCTCCAGGACGATCGGTCGTTGCTGCCGGCTGCCGTCGACGAGGTCCTCCGGTGGGCCTCCACCACGCCGTACAACCGTCGCACGGCCACGGTCGACACCGTGCTCGGCGGACGCCCGATCACGGCCGGCGACAAGGTCACGCTCTGGTGGGCATCGGCGAACAGGGACGAGGAGGTGTTCGCCGAGCCGTTCCGCTTCGACGTGACCAGGTCACCGAACCCGCACCTGGCGTTCGGCCACGGTTCGCACTACTGCCTCGGGGCCAACCTGGCCCGAACCGAGATCCGGTTGGTCCTCGATCAGGTCCTGGACCGCTTCGACGGCTTGGAGCCGGCGGGCCCGATCGAGCGCACCAGGAGCAACAAGCACACCGGGGTGCGCCACGCTCCGGTCAGGTTCCGGGCCACGGCACGGGTCTGACCGCGACCCTCGCCACCGCTCACCGGCTCGCCGGTCAGCCGCACTCGCGGTCGGGCGGGGGGTCACCGAGGGGCACCATCCCGGCCACCTCCGACGACGGAACCGGTGCCGGCGTGGTGGTCGTGGTGGTCGTGGTGGTCGTGGT
>JAAZBK010000292.1 GCA_012513855.1 Acidimicrobiales bacterium | reverse complement strand
TTCTAGCGGGATCGGGCGGGTCGATCCCGGGGTTGCGTCCCGGCTGGTGGGTCAGGCCGGCGCCTCGACCGCGGCGGCGGCCCGCTTCAGGTACGGCCATGCCACGTCGGGGGCGAGCCCGCCGCAGAGCGGGTGGAGGCTGAGCATCCCGTACTCGGCCGCGAGCGCGCCGGCCTCGGCCGCGGTGACCACCCGGTGGGCACCGCCCTCGGCTCGCAGGCCGTCGACCGTCTTGGCGCTCGACAGGCTGACCGTGTTGGCGGTGAGGTCGGCGGCCTCGTTCCAAGCCGCGTAGCTCACGGCGTCGGCCAGCATGTTGGTTCCCACCTCGTCCCAGCCCTGGTCGATGTCGTCGTTCACGAACACGATCTGGGGGGCGTCGCCGGCGGGCAGGTAGCAGAAGCCGGGTTCGTGGCCGTTGGCGCGGGCGGTCTCCTCGTAGATCTCCTGGAGGCCGGGCCCGGGGCCCTGGGCCAGGAACCCGAGGCCGTTGCGGCCGGCCCGGCGGGCGGCGGCCTTCGACTGGCCGCCCCAGGCCAGCATGGGCATCGGCTGGGAGAACGCGCCGGGCGTGATCCGTGGTGCGGTGGTGTCGGCGCCGGCCGTGCGGAGGGTGTCGAGCAGCAGTTCGAGCTTCTCGTCGGCCACCTTGCCCCGCTCACCGAAGGGGATGCCCCGCAGCTCGTACTCGACCTCGCGGTAGCCGACGCCGAGGATGACCATGGCCCGGCCCCGGCTGACGTGGTCGAGCACGATCAGGTCCTCGGCCAGGCGGACGGGGTCGTAGAACGGCAGGATGGCAGCGGCCACCGTGATCGACACCTTCGAGGTCACCGCGGCCACGGCCGCCGCCATCATCAAAGGCGAGGGCAGGTAGCCGTCGTCGGACGCGTGGTGCTCGGAGATGGCCACCGACACGCAGCCGTTGTCCTCGGCCCAGGCCGCCATGTCGAGCATGCCCTGGTACAGGTCGGCCCGCTCGGCCGGGGTGGCCCCGGGGGCTCGAAGGTCGAATCGCATCAGGTACACGGTTGCGGCTCCTGGGGAAGCGGGTCAGCGGGTCGTGGTGTCGGTGGGACGTGTGTCAACGGGATCGGGGCTCGACCACCAGGGTGGATGCCGAGCGCCCCACCCGGCCACCGGCATCGAAGAGGTCGGCGGCGTTGAAGCCGGCGCCCACCGGCTGGACGAGCGCCTCGCTGCGCAGGCCGATCCAGGTGCCGGTCACCGGGCGGGCGAGGTGGATGGTGAGGTCGGCGTTGCGGTAGCTCCAGTCGTCGAAGCGGAGCTGGCGGTGGACGGCCGACTGGGCGAAGTCGGCGGCAGCTGCCACCAGCTCGATGCCGAGCGGTTCGAGGCCCTCGACCACCGGGACGGTGAGGCCGATCCACTGGTGGGTGCGGCGATCGTCTGGCACCTTGTGCAGCTCGATGGCCACGCCGAGGGTCACGAACGACTCCCAGCCGACCACGCCGGCCGCGGTGGGGTGGGGCTCGGTGAGCGACGGGACCTGATCGGGTGGGAACGGCGACGGGTGGTTCAGTGCCTTCTCGGGCAGGTCCAGGTCTCCCTCGCGCACGATCAGGGCGCTGGCGGTGGCCACCACGCGGCCGCCGGCCGAGACCACCATCCGCCGCCGCTGCACCCGCGAGCCACCCCCGTCGTCGATCAGGTCGAGGGTCAGCTCGGTCATGGGAACCGGGGCCAGGAAGTCGATGGCGAACCGGGCCACCGTGCCGGTCTCGGGTTGGAGTCGCCCGGCCAGCAGCGCCGACAGCGCCGCGCCGTGGAGCAGCTTGGGGTCCCACGACCCGGTGGCCGCCTCGGCGGGCTGGTAGCGGTTGGGTCCGGTGGGTCGGAACGCGGCGACGTCGGTCATGTGAGGATCTCCCTCTCGGCGAGCTGCCGCCGCAGCACGTACTTCTGGACCTTTCCCGACGGGGTGCGGGGCAGGTCGGTGACGATGTGGACGGCCTCGGGCCACTTCTGCTTGGCCAGACCTCTGGCGGCGAGGTGCTCCTGCACCGCGGTGAGCGTGAGCATCGGGGCGTCGTCGGCCTGGCGGACCACGGCCACCGCTCGCTCGCCCAGGCGGTCTTCGGCCACCGCCACCACCGCGGCCTCGGTCACTCCGGTGATGCCGAGGAGCTGCTCTTCGACCTCGGCCGGGCTGATGTTCTCTCCACCGCGGATGATGACGTCGGCCATGCGGTCGGTGATGGTGATGTAGCCATCGGCGTCGAGCACCGCGATGTCGCCGGTGCGGTACCAGCCGTCTTCGTCGAACGCGGCGGCGGTGAGGTCGGGGTCGGTGTAGCCGATGCAGAGGTCTGGTCCCCGGCTCAGGATCTGGCCGTGGTCGTCGAGCTTCAGCTCCACTCCCTCGAGCGGACACCCGTCGGTGGTGAGCCGCTTATCCTCGGGACCGTCGAGCACCGTGGCGGTGGTGGAGGGGTGCTCGGTGCTGCCGTAGGCCCGGTAGCAGGTGATCCCGAGGTCGGTCAGCCGGCGGGTGACGGCGACCGGAACGGTGGATCCGCCTATGCCCGCCGACGGGATCAGCGAGAGGTGCTCGGAGGTGAAGTCGGGGTGGTCGAGCAGGCTGGTGACGAAGTAGGTGGCGCCACCGCCGAGGCTCAGCTCGTCCCTCAACATGATGCGCAGGGCCTCGGCCGGGTCCCACTGGTCGATCACGTTGATGGGCTGGATCCGGAAGAACGGGAGCAGCAGCGCTCCGAGCATCCCGATGAAGTGGCCGACGGGGGCGCCGATGAGCGGTGGGGGTCCGAGCACCGGGTTGAACGCGCTGAGCTGGCGGACCTCGAAGCCGAGGGTCTGGTGGGAGTGGATCACGCCCTTGGGGTTGCGGGTGGTGCCCGAGGTGAAGCCGATGACGGCGGGTGCGCCCGGATCGGTGCGGAGGGGCTCGTCCAGCGGTGTGGCGTCGAGGAGCTCCTCGAACCGGTGGAGGCCGTGGGGAAGCGGATCGCCGCCGGAGCCGACCACGAACCAGCGGTCGGCCCGCTCTGGCGTGATGAGGTGGCCGAGCGGCGAGATGCGGTCCTGGCCCGCGAAGGAGGCCGCGGTGATGACCACGTCGGGGTCGACGGTGTCGAGGACGTAGCCCAGCTCCTTGGCCCCGTAGAAGTGGACCACGGGGACGATGACCGCCCCGAGGTGGGCGGCGCCCCAGAAGGTGACGGCGGCCTCGACCCAGTTCGGGAGCTGCATCACCACCACGTCGCCCGGGCCTACGCCCCGGTCGGCCAGGGCGGAGGCAAACGACCGGGCCATGGCGTGGACCTCGCCGAAGGTGCCCGTGAAGGGTCGCGTGCGGGAGTGGATGGCGACGCGGGCGCCGACCCGTTCGGCCACGCCGGCGTGGATCACCTCACCGAGGGTCTGGTCGGTCCACCAGCCGGCGGAGCGGTAGGCCTCGGCTCGCGACGCGGGGACGTCTCGCAGACCCCAGTGGCGCGTCACGAAGCGGCTCGACCTGGCGTCAGGCCGGGACCTGGGCCGGGATGTTCATGAGCCGGGAGAGGTTTCCGCCCATGATCTTGAGCTGGAGTCCGGTGGGGAGGTGGCTCAGCTCGTCGACGTAGCTGCGCGGCTCTGCCAGGCCCTCGGGGTGGGGGTAGTCGTAGCCGAAGAGCACGTTGTCCTCGCCGAGGAGCTCGGCCATGGCGCCCAGGTCCTCCTCCCAGAAGGGGCTGACGTGGATGTGGCGCTTGACGATGTCGACCGGGTTCTCCGAGAAGCCCTGGGGCATCTTCTTCCAGAGCTCGGCCATCGAGTCGAGCAGGGGAGACACCCACGACGCGCCGTTCTCGATGATGGCGATCTTGAGCTGCGGGAAGCGCGACAGGGCACCGTGGCAGACGAGCGAGGCCACGGTGTCCTCGATGGGACGCCACATGCCGAAGTGGCGGAACGGGTCGACCTTGAACGGCAGGAACTCGCTCCCGTGTCCCGTCCAGTCGGACGAGTAGCGGTCGTAGCCGCTGTCGGACGAGTGGAGCGCGACGAGGATGTCGTGGTGGACCACGCGCTCCCAGAACGGATCGAACTCCGGAAGCGCCATGGACCGCGGGCCCCGCAGGCCAGGCACCGGTGCCGGGCGGATCAGCACCACCTTGGCGCCCCGCTCCACCACCCAGTCGAGCTCCTCGATGGCCTTGTCGACGATGGGCAGCGTGATCACCGGGGTGGTGAAGATGCGGTCCCGGTAGTTGAACTCCCAGGTCTCGTAGAGCCACTCGTTGAGGGCGTGGATGACGATGGGGAGGAGTTCGGGGAACTCCCGCAGTCGCTCCTCCAGGAGGCTGGCCAGTGTGGGGAACATGAGGGTGCGCTCGACGCCCTGCTGGTCCATGAGCTCGAGGCGGGGGGCGGCCGAGCGCCAGGCGTCGATGGCGGGCACCGGCTTGCCGAAGATCTCCCGCATGCTCAGGCCCTCAGGGTTGCCCTTGCGGTAGTAGTCCTCCTGGGCGCCCGGCCGGGCCACCACGTCGAAGGTGGGGTTGGGGATGTACTCGCTGATCTGGCCGTTGACGGCGATCTTGGTGCGACCGTCGACCTCGACGTAGCGGATCAGGCTCCGGTACTGCTCGGGGAGGTACTTGGTGAACGCGTCCCTGGTCTCGTACAGGTGGTTGTCGGCGTCGAAGATCGGAACGTGCATTTTGAGGCCCCTTGCATCCGGCGCGAACACCCGCGCCCTGCGACTTTCGGGACCATAACCAGTTTTGACGTCAATATCAATAATTTGTGGCGAGGTGACCGGGGGCACGGTATGGTCGGCGGACGACATCGCCACCGGACCGGTGGCGCAGACACGAAGGGGCTCCGGTTGGCAACGATCCTGGAGGGTGTCCGAATTCTCGAGGTGGCCGAGCACACGTTCGTTCCCGCCGCGTCCGCGCTCCTGGCAGACCTGGGGGCCGACGTCATCAAGGTCGAGCACGTCGAGCGGGGCGACGCCATGCGCGGCCTGGCCTCCACCGGCATGGCCGGCCTGGGTGGAGACGTCCACGCCCTGTTGGAGCACTCCAACCGCGGCAAGCGCAGCATCGGGATCGATCTCACCTCCGACGAGGGCGTCGGGCTCGTCTACAAGCTCGCCGGGATCTCCGACGTGTTCCTCACCAACAAGCTCCCGGGCGTGCGCTCCAAGCTCAGGATCGACGTCGAGCAGATCCGCGAGGCCAACCCCGACATCATCTACGTGCGGGGCACCGGTCAGGGAGAGCGCGGGCCCGATGCAGACAAGGGCTCCTACGACTCGCTGGCCTTCTGGGCCCGGGCCGGCATCGCCGTCGGCGCCCAGCGGCCGGAGTACGACCTTCCCCCTCCTCCGCCGTCCCCCGGCTTCGGTGACTCCATCGGGGCCATGACCATCGCCGGCGGGATCATGGGCGCGCTGTTCCACCGGGAGCGCACCGGCGTGGCCCGCGAGGTCGACGTCAGCCTCCTCGGGTCGGGTCTCTGGGCCATGGGCCAGGCGGTGGCGCTGGGCGAGGTGCTCGGCGTTCCGTGGAAGGCCCCCGCGGCCGACTTCTCCCTCAACCCGT
>JAAZBK010000291.1 GCA_012513855.1 Acidimicrobiales bacterium | reverse complement strand
GGTCGGTGATGAGGCCGTCGGCGCCCCAGCCGAGGAGCAGCTCCATCTCGGCGGGGTCGTTGATGGTCCAGAAGTGCACGGCTACGCCGTTGTCGCGCGCCCAGCCCACCAGCTCCTCGGTGATCTCAATGTCGCCGTAGGAGCGCGGCACCTGGATGGCCTCGTGACCGCGCGGGTTGGGGAACGGCTGACCGCCCACGTGGGCGAGGTACAGGGCCACCGACTCTCCCATCGGGAACGAGGTGGCGACCCCGGGAGCGAGGTCCATGAAGTGGTGGAGCGTCTCGTCGATGAACGACGCCACCATCACCTTGTCGGTCATGCCGTAGGCGTCGATCAGCCGGGCCACCTCGGTGGACAGGTCGGGTCGTTCGGCCGGGGGCAGCGCGGCCAGCTCACCGGGACAGTCGTGATCCTGGTACACCTCGGTGGGCTTCAGCTCGATGACCATCAGCGCGTCGGGCTGGGCCTGGAAGATCTCCTCCAGCGTGGCGATGGTGAAGTCGCTGGCCGAGAAGCCGGCGGGCGCTGCCACCGCTCCGGTGGCCACGCCACGCAACGGGTACTGGGTCGGCTCCAGGCCACCCACCGGGCCCCGCCCGGGGACGAACGTGTGGGCGGCGTCGAGCGCCTTCAGCTCTGCGAGGGTCTTGGTGGCGACGCAGCCCGAGCCGTCGGTGGTGCGGTCGACCGTGGAGTCGTGGATCGCCACCACGTGTCCGTCGCGGGTGATGTGGACGTCGATCTCCAGGGCGTTGGCGCCGCGGTCCAGAGCGGTCTTGTACGCGTAGAGCGTCCCCTGTGGTGCCTCGTGGAGCCCCCCGCCGTGGGCCAGGTTGAGGATGCGGTGCTGGGTGAGCCACGGGTTGGGCATGGTCTGGGCGTCTCCGGTTCCGGTGGGGGAGAGGGCGACGGCCGCGGCGAGCGCGAGTGCGCCCAACAGCATGAGGGCGCGCCGGCCGACGGTGCTTCGGACGTGGTGGGTGGGCCGTTCTGCCATGGTCTCCCCTGGGTTCAGCGGCGCGGGCGCCGGCCGCCCCCTCGACGGCTGACGCGACCGTACAGGCCGAGCGTGAGGGTCGGTCCCCGACGTTGGCACCCGGAGCGGGTGTCGAGTTGTGCCAAGTCGCCGCCAAGTCTTCGCTGTGCCATCGCCCCGCCGCGCCGGCTCACGTCAGGTCGCCGTCAGGGCGCTGTCGCCCGAACCGGACCGACCCTGGTCACGGCATCGATTTCGTCCAGGTCTGGACTGGAGCGCCTCGGCCTTGGGTAGCTTCTCTCCGATGTCCGGAGAACCGATGCTCGCGCTCGCCGGTCTGGCCGGTGGCGGGGCGGCGGCCCAGTGGGTGGCCTGGCGGTTCCGGATACCGGTGATCATCGTCTTGTTGATCGCGGGTCTGGGGGTCGGTCCCCTGACCGGGTTGTTCGATCCCGATGATCTGTTCGGGCCGCTCTTGTTCCCGGCGGTCTCGCTGGCCGTGGGCATCGTCCTGTTCGACGGCAGCCTGCACCTCGGCGTCCGTCAGCTGAGGGCGGCGGGCCGGGTGGCGGTGCTGCTGATCACCGTGGGTGCCACCGTGGCGTTCCTGCTGACCACCGGCCTCGCCATGGTCCTGTTGGACCGCAAGGCCGGGCAGGCCGCCATGCTCGGGGCGATCCTGGTGGTCACCGGTCCCACGGTGATCGGGCCGCTGCTCAGACAGGTGCGGCCGCGCGGTCGGGTGGGGCCGATCCTCCAGGCCGAGGGCATCCTCATCGATCCCATCGGAGCGGTGATGGCGCTCCTCGTGTTCGAGGTGGTCCAGGCCGAGCAGGAGGAGGGTGCGTTCGGCGCCATCGTGGAGATCCTTGCCCGGGTGGCGGCGTCGGGGATCGTGATCGGCCTCGTCGGAGCGGGCCTCGTGTGGCTTCTGCTGAGGCTCTACCTGGTGCCCGACCACCTGGAGCAGGCGGTGGTCCTGGGCACCGTGGTGATGTCGTTCGCCCTGGCCGACCACCTGCAGGAGGAGTCCGGTCTCCTGGCCGTCACCGTGATGGGCCTCGCGCTCGCCAACCAGCGCAAGGTGTCGGTCGAGCGGGTTGCCGAGTTCAACGAGACGGTCCAGGTCATGTTGGTCTCGGCGCTGTTCCTGATCATCGCGGCTCGGTTGGACCTCGACGAGTTGCGGGCCGGGCTGGGCCAGAACCTTCTGTTCCTGGTCGGACTGGTGCTGGTGGTGAGACCTGTTTCGGTCCTCCTGTCGACGGTGCGCTCCGGGTTGGAGCGGCGCGAGCGTGCGTTCCTCGCGTGGATCGCGCCGCGGGGCATCGTGGCCGCCGCGGTCTCGTCGGTGTTCGCCCTGCGACTCGAGGAGGCCGGGCTCGACGGCGGACCGCAGCTCGCTTCATCGGTGGTGGTGGTGATCATCGGCACCATCGCCATAGCGGGGCTCACGGCGAGCCCGCTGGCCCGAAAGCTCGGGTTGGCCCAGTCCGAACCGAACGGGCTCCTCATAATCGGGGCCCACGACTGGGGACGCCAG
>JAAZBK010000290.1 GCA_012513855.1 Acidimicrobiales bacterium | reverse complement strand
TCCGGCTTCACCCCATGCCAGGTAGTGGATCGAGGTGCCTGCGACGTCGACCGTGCTCTCCGAGAACGGCACCTCGAGTGCCCGACGGAACCAGGTCGGAGCGTCCGGGGACAGGAGGTCGTCTGCTGCCGGTGCCACGGTCTGCGACGGTACCGCGTGCGGGGCTCAGATCCCCGGGTCGCCCATGGCTGGGACGACGGCCGGCACAGGTCCGTGAGAGACCGAGGAGTCGCGAGATCCGCTCCGATGCTTGCTCCGGCGACGGCGACGACTCGCCGGAACGAACGGCGTGAGCCGGACCTCCTCGAGCCGCGATGCGACCAGCAGGGTGGCGGACACGATGGCAAGCCCGATCAGCAGGACCTGCACCGAAGGGAGGACCCCGGCGAAGGCGCCTTCGGCGAGCGGCCTCAACTGCGGGTGGATCATGAGGTCGACGGCGAAGGATGCGAGCGATTCCCCGAGAGCGAGCGCTGCCAGTGCGCCGAGGAGGGCGGTCCCGGCGATGAGCCCGGCGGCTCGGTAGCGGTTCCGGGTTCGCCGGAGCACGAAGAAGGTGACGACCGCCATCGCGGGCACGCCGATGCGCAGCAGCCTCCCGATGAGACCGTCGAGCGTGCGCAGCTCCGACGCGTACGCGTCGTGCACGAGGCTGATCCGTGAGTACCGGATCGTGCGTGCGCTGGCGAGCTGCTGGTCCTCGAGGTCGGCGGCCAGCGCGGGGGCGGCCTCGCCGATGCGCATCCCTCGCCGATCGCGGAGGAACGCCATCTTGTGGAGGTTCTTCAACGCTCGTCTCCAGGTGGGCTCGAAGCTGTCGCTGGCGATGGTGTCCTCGATCATCAGCTTGACGTCGAGGGCTCGCGGAGCATCGACCGCGCCGCTGGCCACCAGGTTGTTGGCGATGGTGCGAGACAGCTGATCTGCCACCGCTGGGTCCTTGTGCAACGGGGCGGACACGGTGACGAACTCGGCCTCGTCGGCCAGCTTGGCCCGGACCCCCACCGCCGCGGTGCACAGCACCACCATCAGCCCGACCATCACCGCAAGTACGGCGAGGTGGCGTTCGATCCGGATCGGCCGCCGCGGCCGGAGACGTCGGGACACCCGGCGGTACTTTCGGCTGGTCCAGCGGTTCTGGCGACTGCGGTGGGCTGCGCTGGTGGGCCGGCGATCGGGGCTTCCGGCCGACTGGCCCGGTCGGAGCATCTGATCGAGTTCGCCGGTGGGCAGCAGGTAGGCGGACGAAGGGTCGTCGACGTCCTCCCACGGTCGCTCGACCGTGAGGTCGACGTCGACGGGACGCCGGGTGGGATCGGGCGAGGTGAGATCGATGTCGACGGGTCGGCGCGGGGACAGCGGCGGAGGCACGGGCGACGTGAGATCCACGTCGACCGGGGGGCGGTCGAGGGTCCGGCCCTGGCCTGGCGGAGGAGACGTGAGATCCACTTCGACGTCGGCGGCGTGTCGAGCCTGGGCCGCGTCGCTAACGGGCACCGCGGGCGCTGGCCGCGGTGGAGCAGGCGCAGGCCCTACCTCACCACGGGCTGTGGGCGGCAGCGGTCGACGACCGCTCGCGGTGCCGTCGACGCCTTCCCATGTAGGCCGATCGACCCGGAGACCCCCCACCGCCACCTGAGTTCCGCGCGTCATGACCGCGAATGTAGGTCAAAAGGCCCACGTTCCGCTGAAGAAACCGCCACGTAGAGGAGTGGCCGCCTATCACCGTCCGCGGTCGGGCAACCGCCGGGAGCGGTGAGCGCCGCGCCCGAACAGGTTCAGCCAGTGGCCGATCCGGGCAGGACCCGGTACGACTCGTACACGCCGTCGATCCCCCGTATCGCTCCTAGAACGAGGTTGAGGTGCGACGGGTCGCCCAACTCGACGTCGAAGCGCATCGATGCCACCCGGTCTCCCCCGGTGGTCATCGTGCACGTGAGGATGTTGACGTGGTTGTCGGCCAGCTCGTTCGACACGTCGCGCAACAAGCGTGGACGATCTATGGCTCGCACCTCGATCGACGCCACGAAGGTTCCGCCGGAGAAGTCTTCGTCCCAGTCGACGTCGATGAGCCGGTCCTGCTGGCCTTCTTGCAACGAGACCGCGTTGGCGCAGTCGGCACGGTGCACCGAGACCCCGCGGCCGCGGGTGACGAAGCCGATGATCTCGTCGCCGGGCACCGGGGTGCAGCAGCGCGACAGGCGGACCATCACGTCGTCGAGGCCCTCCACGTGGACCCCCGCGCCAGCCCGGTTCTGCCGCTTGGACCGCGGCCGGCTGACGGTGGTGGGCAGCTGCTCCTCGTGGTTCTCGCCGGAGCGGAGCTCCTTGTTGATGCGGGCCACCACCGCCTCGGGCGACACGTGGTGCTCGCCGATGGCGGTGTAGAGGGCGTCGACGTCGAGGTAGTTGAGGCCGGTGGCCACCGCCTCGAGCACCGTCTTGGGCAGCTTCTGGGTGGGCAGCCCCTCTCGGCGGAGCTGCTTCTGGAGGTCTTCGCGACCGGATTCCTTGGCGTCCTCGCGCCGCTCGCGGGAGAACCACTGCCGGATCTTGTTGGCCGCCCGAGGGGTCTTGACGATCTGGAGCCAGTCGCGGCTGGGACCGGTGCCCTCCACCTTGGAGGTGAAGATCTCACACGTGTCGCCCGAGTTGAGCTGGTGGCTGAGCGCCACCAGGCGACCGTTGACCCGGGCGCCCACGCAGGCGTGGCCGACCTCGGTGTGCACCGCGTAGGCGAAGTCGATGGGCGTGGCCCCCTTGGCCATGGTGACCACGCGGCCCTTGGGCGTGAAGACGTAGACCTCGTCCTGCTCCAGGTCGACCTTGAGGGTCTCCATGAACTGGGCGGGGTCGGACGTCTCCTGCTGCCAGTCGACGATGCGGTTGAGCCAGGCCAACTCGTCGGTAGGCGAACCGATCTTGTAGGCGAAGTGGGCGGCCACCCCGAACTCGGCACGCTGGTGCATCTCGCGGGTGCGGAGCTGCACCTCCAGCGGCTTGCCCTGAGGCCCGATCACGGTGGTGTGCAGGGACTGGTAGAGGTTGAACTTGGGCATGGCCACGTAGTCCTTGAACCGGCCCTGCACCGGGCGCCACGTGGAGTGGATGGAGCCGAGCGCCGCGTAGCAGTCGCGAACCGAGTCGACCAGCACCCGGATGCCCACCAGGTCGAAGATGTCGTCGAACTGCCGGCCCTTCACCACCATCTTCTCGTAGATGCTCCACAGGTGCTTCGGCCGGCCGCTGACCTCGGCGTCGACACCAAGCTCGGCCAGTCGCATCCGAACCTGCTCGAGGACCTGTTCCAGGTAGATCTCGCGCTCGGGGGCCCGGGTGGCCACCATGTGGTCGATCTCGGCGAACTGCTTGGGGTGCAGGGTGGCGAAGCTGAGGTCCTCCAGCTGCTGCTTGAGGTCCTGCATGCCGAGGCGGTGAGCGAGCGGCGCGTACACGTCGAGCGTCTCGCGGGCGATGCGGATCTGGGCCTCGGAGGACATGGCGCCGATGGTCCGCATGTTGTGGAGGCGGTCGGCCAGCTTGATCATGAGGACCCGCAGGTCCTTGGCCATGGCCACCAGCATCTTGCGCATCGACGCGGCCTGCTGGGCCTGCTTGGAGTCGAACTGGACCCGGTCGAGCTTGGTGACGCCGTCGACGATGCCGGCCACGTCGTCGCCGAACTTCTCGCTCAGCTCCTCCAGCCCCACCCCGGTGTCCTCCACCGCGTCGTGCAGCAGCGCGGCGGCGATGGTGACGTCGTCGAGACCGAAGTCGGCCACGATCTGGGCCACCGATAGCGGGTGGTGGATGTAGGGCTCACCGGTCCGTCGGGTCTGGCCGGTGTGGGCCGACGACGCCAGCTCGTAGGCCTGGGAGATCATGGCCGTCGAGGTCTTGGGGTGGTGCGACCGGAACGAGGCCAGCAACGGCGCCAGCTCCACCGACGCAGGCGCGCTCGACCGTCGCCAGGGAAGGACGCGGCTGACCGTCGACATGACCTCAGCCTACGGGCAACCACCAACCAGCCCGCTCACCAGGCACCGTCTCCCACCGAGGAGCGTAGAGACCCCTAGAACTCACTCACCCGCTTGCGCGATACGACGCCGTGACCACCCACCCGGTCGCCACAAGTACCAGCTCAAAGCACACGTACCCATCACGACAAGCACCGAGACAACTGGGGTTGGATGTCACGAAGAACAGATATGCGCCAATCACGAAGCCGGTTGCGACACCACGCATCATGTGCATCCGCGCCACGCTGTCGGTCGATTTCATGACGACCGCAAGTTACAGGAGCAACGTCACCTTCGACGTCCGCCTGGCTGACGCTGCCCGCACCAACGGAATCGCCGTCCAGGCTCCGACCTGACCGGTCTCCTCCGAACGAGAATCGTCTAGCTCGCGGCGTCCACCGTCAATAGGTGATGACGGTTGCTATCTCGTGACCGGGGAGGAGCTGGCGGCCGTTGAGGAAGGCCAGCTCGATCAGGAACGAGAGGCCCACCACGTCGCCGCCCAGGCGCTCCACCAGGGCGGCGGTGGCTGCTGCGGTGCCGCCGGTGGCCATGACGTCGTCGACGATCAGGACCCGCTCCCCCGGTGCCACCGCGTCGCGGTGGATCTCCAGGCGGTCGGTGCCGTACTCCAGCTCGTACTCCTGGTGCTCCACCTGCCACGGGAGCTTGCCGGGCTTGCGCACGGGGACGAACCCGACCCCCAGGGTGGCGGCGACCGGGGCGGCCAGGATGAATCCCCGGGCCTCCACGCCCAGCACCTTCGACACCCCGGCGTCGGCGAAGGGGGCGGCCAAGGCCTCGACGCTGGAGCGCAGGGCCGGGCCGTTCGCCAGCAGCGGGGTGATGTCCTTGAACACCACCCCAGGCTCGGGGAAGTCGGCGATGTCGCGGATGTGGCTAGCCAGTTCGGCCGTGACCTCGGGGCTCATCGCTTGGTTCCCTTCCGGGGACGGGGCGCCGCTCCCGGCGCCAGCGGGTTCTCCACCGACTCGCTGGCCTCGACCGAGGTGCGCTTGCCCAGGCCCTTGGCCTCAAGGGTCTCGCGCACCTCCTGGAACTGCGGTTCGCGCTCCTTGAGCACTGCGAGCAGCGGGGTGGCGATGAAGAGCGACGAGTACGCACCCGACAGCAGGCCGAGGAAGAGGGCGAGGCCGTACTCCTCCAGGGTGGTGGCACCGAGGATCAGCGCGCCCACCACGAGCACCGAGGCGATCGGCAGCAGCGTGGTGATCGACGTGTTCAGAGACCGCATGAGCACCTGGTTCAGCGACAGGTTCGCCATCTCGGAGTAGGTCATCCGGGGCTGGCTGCCGGTGACGTAGTGGGTGTTCTGGTCGACGCGGTCGAACACCACGATGCCGTCGTAGATGGAGAACCCGAGCATCGTCAACAGCGCGATGACGGTGGCCGGGGTGACCGGGAAGGCGAACAGGGCGTAGATGCCCACCACCACGAGGAGGTCGTGGAACAGGGCGACGATGGTGGCGATGGCCATCTTCCACTCGAACCTGATGGTGATGAAGATCGTGATGGCGATCATGAACACCACGAGGGCGTTGCGGGCCTTCTCGGAGATCTGTTGACCCCACGACGGGCCGACGGTGTCGACCGTGACCTCCTCCTCGGGGGTGCCGGTGAGGCGGGAGAGCTCGGTGGTGACGTCCTGACCCAGGCGGGTGCGCTCGGCTGATTCCAGCTCCGCGAGCTCGTCCACCGCGGTGAGCATGCGCTCCACCGACACCTCGTAGGCGAGGGCGACCGCCGCTTCGTCGTCGCCGGCGGCCTCGACGGCCTCGGCCAGGCCGTCGATCTCGCCCTGGAGCCGAGACAGCGGTTCGGGCACCGCCTCGCGGAAGGGACCCTCCACACCGCTCAGGCCGTCGCGGACGACGTCCAGCTCGCTGCGCTGGTCGGCGGGGGCATCGGAGCGGGCGGCCCTGAGCGACGAGCGGAACTCGTCGAGGGCGGCCGTGGTCTCCGCCGCGGGTTCGGCGGTCGATTCCGCCTCGACCCGCAGGAACCGGACGTTGCTGCCGTCGACGTTCTGGGTCACCTCCTGGACCTGGACGTCGCGGTAGCCCAGCTCGGCCATGGCCTCGCTGACGTCCTGCACCTCGGCGTCGCCGGCCGGGAGCTCCCAGACCGTGCCACCGGTGAAGTCGATGCCCAGGTTCAGGCCCCGGACTCCGAGCGCGGCCACGCCGATGATCACCACCGCTCCCGACAGGGCGAACCAGAGCTTCCACCGGCCCACGATGTCGGCCCGGGTCTCCCCGTGGTAGAGCCGCTTCAGGACGCCGTGGCTCGGGTTCAGGATGGGCCGCTCCTCGGCCATGGTGGTGCTGTCGTCGATCTGATCGGTCGGGCTCACGAGGCCACCACCTTCGCGTTGGTCGACACCTGGTCGGTGGAGGTGGCGACGCCGAAGAACTTGGCCTTGGCGAACCACTCCGACCGGGAGAGCAACAGGATCAACGGTCTGGTGAACAAGATGGCCACCACCATGTCGATGATCACCGAGATGCCGAGGAAGTAGGCGAAGCCGCGCACCGGGCCGACGGTGAGGTACCAGAGCAAGAAGGCGCCGATGAACGCCGCGCCGTTGGCGGTGAGCACCGTGCGGATGCCCTGCTCGTAGCCGAGCTCGGTGGCGCGGCGGACGCTCTTGCCCTCACGGACGAGGTCCTTGACCCGTTCGAAGACGACCACGTACGTGTCGACGGTGGTACCGACCGACACGATCATGCCCGTGATGCCGGCGAGGGTCAGCGCCAGGCCCTGGGTCTCCGACAGCAGGCAAACCACCCCGTACATGAGCGCCATCCACACCAGGAGGCTCACCACCACCACGATGCCGAAGCCGCGGTAGTAGAGGACCATGTAGAGGGCCAGGGCCACGATGCCGATGATCCCGGCGATCATGCCGGCGCGCAGCGAGTCGCTGCCGAGGGTGGCCGAGACCTGTTGGAGCGCCGCCTGCTCGAACTCCACCGGGAGCGATCCGAAGCGGAGGACGAGGGCCAGCTCCTTGGCCTCGGCCTGGCTGAAGTCGCCCGAGATGCTGATGTCGCCCTGCGCCAGGTTCGGTGCCTGCACGGTCGGGACCGACAGCACCTCGCCGTCGAGCACGATGGCGACGCTCTGTCCGGGACACTGCGCTTCGCCGTAGTAGCAGCCGTCGAACAGGGCAGCGCCCTGGTCCTTGAACTCCGGCCGGATCGAGGTGCTGACCGTCCAGGCGCCCTGGTTGAGGACGGCGTTCGACTCGTTGAGGGCATCGCCCTCCATGCCCACCGGGCCCAGGGTCAAGATCTGGATCTCGTCCTGGTCCAGGAGCCGGACCGATCCTTCGGGCAGCCCCTCGTTGGGATCGATCGGCAGGCTGTTCTCCGAGCTCGATCCGCAGGCGCTCGACGACGTGTCATCGCCGGCCGTGGCCGGGGTCGTGGTGGTCGTGTCGTCACCGGCGACGGTGGTCGAGGTGGGGTCGCCCGGGGTCGTGGTGGAGGTGTCGGCCACCGTGGTGGTGGTCTCGGGGACGGTGGTCGTGGTGGTGGTCGGCGCGGTGGTGGGTGCGAACTGGGCCGGCAAGGCCCCTTCGCCCACGGCGACCCCCGCGGTACCGCCGAGGATCTCCGACAGACCGGCCTCGGTGGTGTCGCTCGATTCGGCCTCGGTCGTGGTGGAGCCCTCGTCGGCCGGTGCCGTGGTGGTGGATCCGTCGTCGGCCGGTGCCGTGGTGGTGGCTCCATCGTCGGTGGGCGCCGTGGTGGTGGGCGCCTCGACGTCGAGCGGGGCGTTGGGGTTGATCGCCGTGGAGATCAGGGGCCGGAACTCGAGCTTGGCCGTGCAACCCACCACCGATTCGGCCTGGGCCCGGT